>WBUH01000003.1 GCA_008933805.1 Bacteroidota bacterium | reverse complement strand
TGTGCCAACGGTGCAAACGGATGCAGTTGGTTAAACTCAGGCCATGTAATGGGTATCATTTCGGCGGTAGCATTCAGTTTCATGGTACAAGAACCCAATGAAATCATACTGTGCACTAGTGAAAGGTCTTTAGCTTCCAAACGCTTAATGTAGCGCAGCATTTCATGCTCGGTGTGGTAGCTGTTAAATACCGGATGAGTAAGGTAAGCGCTGTTACGCACAAACTCATTTCCCCAAGTAAGGTCTACATTGTTGGCAAGGGCTTTCACATCTACAGTGGTTTTGCCTGCTGCTTTGGCAAACAAATCCACCAATAGTTGTACATCGGCCAAGGTGGTAGTTTCGTCAAGTGAGATACCGATATCACCGTTTTCAAAATAACGGAAGTTTACACCGTTTTCTTCAGCTACTGTGCGCACTTTGGCAGCATCAGCACCGCTCAAACGCAGTGTATCAAAGTAAGTATCGTTAATGTTTTTAACGCCTAATTGTTCCAATGCTGCTGCCAATACTTTGGCTTGGGCATGGGTTTTTTGGGCAATTTTTTTCAAACCGTCTGGTCCGTGGTAAACAGCATACATACTTGCCATTACCGATAGCAATACCTGTGCAGTACAAATGTTGCTGGTAGCTTTTTCACGTTTAATGTGTTGCTCGCGGGTTTGCAAGGCCATACGCAATGCGGTTTTGCCTTGTGCATCAATAGATACACCGATGATACGACCGGGCATACTGCGTTTAAACTCTTCTTTGGTAGCCATGTAACCTGCGTGCGGACCACCATAGCCCAACGGTACACCAAAACGTTGTGAAGTACCCACTACAATATCAGCGCCCCATTCGCCGGGAGCTGTAAGCATGGTAAGGGCAAGCAAATCGGCCAATACTACCACTTTACCGCCGGCGGCATGGGTTTTATCAGCAATCGCTTTGTACGATTTAATATCACCGCTGTTGTTAGGGTATTGCAATACAACGCCCATGTACTCAGCAGTAGGTTCAAATGTTTTATAATCACCAATAACCAGTTCCACATCCAAAGGAATGGCGCGGGTTTTAATTACATCAATAGTTTGAGGGAAGGTTTCAGCATCAACAAACAATTTATTGCCCTGTGCTTTGCCTTTCAAATCCATACACATGTGCATAGCTTCGGCAGCAGCAGTTGCTTCATCCAACAACGAAGCGTTGGCAATTTCCATTCCTGTTAAATCCATTACCAGTGTTTGGAAATTGATAAGGGCTTCTAAACGGCCTTGTGCAATCTCAGCCTGGTAAGGGGTGTAGGCAGTGTACCAACCCGGATTTTCGGTAATGTTACGCAAAATTACGCCGGGGGTATGGGTGTTGTAATACCCCATGCCTATGTAGCTCTTGTATATTTTATTCTTGCTTCCTATGGCTTTCAATGCGGCCAGAAACTCAGGCTCAGCCATTGATGCGGGCAGGTTTAAAGGCTTTGGTGAACGTATGGCCGCCGGCACGGTCTCGTCAATCAATTGGTCTATGCTGTTTACGCCAAGGGCTTCCAGCATTTTGCTCAAATCTTCACTGCTCGAGCCGTTGTGGCGGTTCTCAAAGCGGTCGTAATGATGTATAGGAAGAGACATACTAATACTTGTTAGTTTAAAAATTTCACAAAGTTAATGCTTTGGTTGGTTTTTTAAAGGGGGTGGATAAGTGATGCGAGATTATTCTGCATTGAAAGCTACCCAGTCAACAACAAGTATTTACTCAGATTTTTGCATTTTGGCGATAAGGTTATTTACGAATTCAGTCATTAGGGGGGCGTTACTTTCTATTTCTTCTTTAGTTTTAAAAGTGCTTATGAACTCTTCAGAAAGTTTAATCTTTAATGCATCAAGTTGTGATTTGTTTTGTTGCAAGGTTTTGCATTGATTTTTAATTTTATTGAGAATTGGCTCCTCAGCAGGCAAGTCAAAGTCTTGCTTCATTTCTTTCTCAAAGAACTCTTTAACAAAATCGTTGGGTAACAAATCCTCGATAGTGCTTTTGTGAGGCAGCTCGGATAGAATGTCCTTTAAAGTATAGATGTTTTTTGTCGTATAAATCCCTTTGAAGTTTTTCAAAATTTCAGACTTTTCTCTTCTTCCATCTTCGTCGTCATCAAAGAGAGCTAAGGCATCAACCTGTTCATCAGCCAACAAAGCCATTACATTTCTAACCTTACTGGCACCTCCCGCGGGTTTAATTCCACAACTGAAATTCTCATGTAGCAATTTGAAACAATGAGATATAATTGATTTATCATCACCTCCTTCAACCACTAATATGTTTTGTGGTAAAAGTTCTTTGAATACATTGATACCAAATGCTTTAACAAGAACTTGGTCCTCAAGGGTAGAGATATTTTTGTCAACTTGCTCAATTTTGGTTTGCATTTTTTCTTTCGAAACAATGAAATGCCTTTCTGGAGTGAGTGTGTCAATCATATAATGACTATGAGTTGCTACAATTACATGGTTGTTTTTACCAATTTTCAGAATCTCATCACGCATGTATTTTATACCACTCGGATGTAAATGTGTTTCAGGTTCATCTAAAAGTATTATGTTATTTGACAAAGTATTACTTGAGCTAGATGTTGATAACGTAAGAAGAAGAGAAACGAATTGCTTAAATCCATCACTTCGCTGAGACATATTATAAAATCGGTCTTCGGTATCTTTATCTTCAACAAAAACATTACAGATATTTCCTTCGATGCGAACCTTAATATTAATTTTATGTTCTTTCCATGCATTGTTAATGAAGGCGGTAATACTTTTCGAGAGGGAGTTTTCTAATTGGGCTTTATTTTCAATTTTTTTTAGTGCTTTCTCAATTTGATGTTTTATTTTTTCATCAGTACCATCTCCGTTAATATGAAAAATATTTCTAAGTGGGATAGATAAAGAAGTGTCATTCATAAATGAAAGTAAATCAATGTCTTCATCTATAAGAAATGATTTTTTGGGTTTCCAAAGTTGTATTTTTGGAATTTTAGTTTCAAAAACATTTTCGAATTGGGCGGTAATTAATTTTTCTAGAATTTCTTTTGAAAGGAAGCTAACAGTGGGTATTGATTTTTCTATACTTTCCCGTGATGAGTTTTGAGGGAGTCCGTGCGTTGCAATGAGGTCAGTAATAGTTATTATTTCGGAATCTAACAGGGCATATTTCGCATATGTAATATTTGTTTCAAAATCAGCTAAATATTTTTTTCCGAAATTTTCTTTTTCACTTTTCCATATGCTTTGAGAGACGTTTTTAACTTTAAAAGTAGCACCAAGTATTTTAAAAAGAGGATATTTTTGTAGCAGCCCAGCTTCAAAAAAATTTCTGTCAATTATTTTTAATTCGATACAAACGTCAATGAAAGGAGATTCTTCTTCATTAGAACCTTTGTGAAATGAGTCTGAAAAAACGATGGTTGAAAATTCTGTTTGTGAGGCATTAATAATATCAAGTATTGAACTTTTACCACTTTCGTTTAGGCCTACTAATATTGTAGTACTGCTTTTGTTATCCCCCTCTCCATAGCTATCAATGGGGATCGTTATTTCTTTAATACTTTTATAATTTTTAATAGTAATACTCTTAAGTTCCATACAATGTTTAGTTTATGTCAAATATAATAATTTTGAATATTATTCTTCAATTAGAAAGTAGGTTATGACAACAAGAATTATCTACTCCCAAAAACAGATATTTCTGACCTGTTAGCAACCAACAATAGGGGTGAGATTTGTCCTAATTAAAACCTAATACTTATCAATATGACAACTTCTACTACAAACCCCAACATTGGTACACTGCCAATGATTTTTGCTCTTGCAGCTTACAACGAAAACCCACAATCAGTTCTTGATCAATATCCGGGCTTTACTAATGGCTGGAGTGTTGTTTGGGCTAACAATTACAGCGACCCAAACTTTGCTTTTGCAGCCAGTAATAACAGTGAGTGTATTGTTGCAATCCGTGGTTCTTTGCTTCAGTTTTCTGAAACCGGTTTTGTAGACTGGTTTAAGGAAGATTTTAACGTGTTTAAACAAGATCCTTGGACAACGTTTGTCCCTTCATCAGTGAGCGGCAACTACAATGCCTGTATATCTGCCGGTGCCGGCGACGGCTTGGCAGCTTTGCAAACAATGGTGGATACTGATACTAATGTAACCCTGCCTAATTTTTTGATGGGCATGATTTCATCCTATGATTTGCAGGTTACAATTACCGGTCATAGCTTGGGCGGTAACTTGGCCAGCGTGTTTGCCCCTTGGATGCAATGGTACCTGAATAACGAACCCAGCAGCAAATACTATGGCCGCAATACCCCATACCCGAATATGCAGGTATTTACCTTTGCTGCACCTGCTGCGGGTAATGTTGATTTTGCTGATTACTACAACACATTGTTTGCCGGAAATTCTTTCCGTTTCTACAATACTAACGATGTTATACCAATGTGCCCTGCCAGTTTGGGTTCGGTAGCTAATATGTACAGTGGTGGCCCTGATGCCAATAATATCGGCTTTACTTTGGACGGATTGCAAATTACTTTGCACGACTTTTTTGACGGGGTGCGTGATGCTATTGATTTGGATATGCTTAAAAACGGCTACTTCGGGTATATGCAAACCAATGCAAACGAAGGCAGTTTCTCATTCACGGTGCCAATTGATTCAAGTTATACATCAAATACCCTTGGTGATTGGTTAGAGCAAATCGGCAATCAACATTCAAGTTTAAATTACGTGGCATACTTCCTTGCCCTGCCACAACCGCTTAAACCTGCACAAAATTCGTAATAGCTTGCAACGGTTTAATCTGTTGTACCAACGGGTATAAAGCCCGTCGTGGGAACGGAATGGTACGAGAGGTTAAAACCTATCGTTTTTGTAATTACCGTGTCGTGAAGGACTTAAGTCCTTCACGACACGGTAATTGTATTAGGAGGAGTTTTCAAGCCCCTTGCCTTTTGGTACAGCCCCTTTACTTTTTATAAAGACCTGATTTTATATTAAGGCTAATTTTTGTGCTTAGCAGTGCTTCTTTACGATTGGGCGAACCGGATTTCAGTTCGGGGTTCATTCACTTATTTGATAAATCTTACATTAAAATAGTATAATAAAACGGTTGCGTGACGTTAACGTATTGAAACTTCACCAGTGAATAGCTATTTTCGCGGTTTCCTAAAAAAACACAGGTACCTTGAGTAACAAATTAGTAATCATACCCACGTATAACGAAAAGGAGAACATCGAGAAGATGATTAAGAGGGTGTTGGCTCTTCCTATGGGGTTTGATTTGTTGATTGTTGACGATTCTTCGCCCGATGGTACCGGTGCAATCGTAAAGAAACTTATCGGTGAATTTGACCACCGTTTGCATATTCTTGAGCGCAAAACTAAAGACGGTTTGGGTCGTGCTTACATAGCAGGATTTAACTGGGGCTTGCAACGCAGTTATGAATACTTTTTTGAAATAGATGCTGATTTTAGCCACAATCCTGATGACTTGGAGCGTTTGAGCAAGGCTTGCGAAGAAGAAGGGTATGATTTGGCTGTGGGTTCACGTTATGTGAAGGGTGTGAACGTAGTAAACTGGCCGATGGGCCGTGTGCTAATGAGCTACTTTGCCAGCAAATATGTACGCTTTGTTACGGGTATGAACATCAGCGATACCACCGCAGGGTTTGTTTGTTACCGTCGCAAATTGCTGGAAGGTATCGGCTTAGATAAAATAAAATTCAAGGGCTACGCCTTTCAGATTGAGATGAAATTCAGAGCGTGGAGACGCGGTTTCAAAATAACCGAAGTGCCTATAATATTTACCGACCGTACCGAAGGCCAATCTAAAATGAGCAAGGGCATCTTTTGGGAGGCTATCGTTGGCGTAGTGCAAATGAAGGTTTCAAGCTGGTTTGGTCGCTATTAATAGCTTGCCAACCACTATTTCCATCTAAAAAAAAGTCTTTTCCCATATCTTTTCAGGGTAAAAAACTACCTCTATCTAACAGAAAAAATAATTTTCAATAGGTTGTTGAGTGTATGCCGTATAGCTTGCTAAAACAGCTTGCTGCAAGGCTATTTTGGGTTGCAAGCTGTTGTACAGGCACTATTGTTGCGGTGCTTAAGGTTTTTTACAGAGGCCTGCTGCAAACAGGCTGAGCGTTTACAAAAGGAAGGCATACAATGAGAAAGATGTTTTTTAAAAGTTTTGTTGTTTTGATGGCACTATTTTTTGCGCAGAAAGTGCAAGCACAAAAGAAACCCGACAGGGATTTAAGGTTTAATCTTAACGACGACAGTACCCACTATATAAAAGTTACTTTCACAGCCCAAGTATGGGCGCGATATACCCAAAACAACCCCGGCAGTACAATTTTCGGGTACGATGCTCCCAATACTTTTGATATAGGATTGCGCCGTGTGCGTGCCCAATTATTCGGGCAAATAAGCGACCGGGTATTTTTGTACACGCAGTTTGGCATCAATAACTTCAACGCCATTTCAGCGCGTAAAACACCCATTTTCTTTCACGATGCGTTGGGCGAGTATCACATTACTAAACGCAGTTTGCACATGGGTATGGGGTTAACTGCTTGGACGGGCTTTGCAAGGTTCTCATCACCTTCGGTAGCCTCAATAATGGGGTACGATGCGCCGCTTTTTGAGCAATCTACCAACGATGCTACCGACCAGTTTTTGCGCAAGTTGAGTATTTATGCAAAAGGTAAACTGGGTAAACTAGACTACAGGGTAATAGTGAGCAATCCGATGGCAGCACAAAACAGCACGGTGATTGCCCCGTTGAATGTGAATGCAGATTTCTCGGGCAAGCCTGCCAAGTTGCAATACGGCGGGTATTTTATGTATCAGTTTTTGGATGAAGAAAGCAATACAACCCCTTATATGACAGGAACTTATTTGGGAAAAAAGAAGGTGTTTAATATAGGTGCGGGGTTTCAATACCAACCACAGGCTATGTGGAGACTTAATGGTGCCGACACGGTGTATGAAAACATGGCTCAGTTTGCTGCTGATGTGTACTACGATCATCCTGTGGGTAGCAAAGGAGCAGCTGTATCTGCGTATGCAACGTTTGTAAGCATGGATTTTGGCAAAGGTTACTTGAGAAACCTCGGGGTGATGAATACAGCCAACGGGGTTGCCGCAGGCAGCAATAACCTTAACGGCGGAGGAAATGCTTTCCCTATGATGGGTACGGGTAATGTAGTGCAGGCACAGGCGGGCTATTTATTTCAAAAAGATGTTTTGGGTGAAAAGCACGGCCAATTAATGCCGTATGTAATGGTAATGGCTGCCAAATTTGACCGTTTGGCCGAGACCATGACGGTGTATGATGCCGGGCTCAATTGGTTTATCGACGGGTATAAAGCAAAACTTACCCTCAATTATCAAAGCCGCCCTGTGTTTAGGGCAACCGACCAAAAAGTGAGTGAGCGTAGAAGCATGGTACTAATGCAACTACAAGTAGCTATTTAGAGGTTGTTGTATGTATTGGTTTATCGCAGAGCGTGTTACGGTAGTCGTATTAGGATTATTGGTAGAAAATTACTAAATAATACAAATTATTATAACTTTTGTTAAATTCTGTTTGCATTAAAAATACCTCCGTTTAAATAAGTTATACTACCATATATTAGATTTAACAAAGCAGTTTTATTACTAAGGGGTATTATTGGTGAGGATATTACTTAATAGTTCTCACCTTTATACACACATAATGAACCGTATTAGAGTCACGGGGTTGCTTTGTGCTACCTTAGTTTTGATTGCAAGTTGTAAGCGCGATGCGCCGCAAACCGACAGCCCCTCATCCACCAACGCTTCGGCGGTAACTATCGATGCTAAAGACTTGGTGGTACCAGCTAACTTTAATTTTTCGTCTGAAAAAACCTTAAATGTGCGCGTTAAAGTAGCCGATGCCAAGGCAGGCGAGCGATACGTGATTAAAGTGTATGGGGATGTTCCTTCAACCGGTAAACTGATAAGCACGGGAGCCACCAATGCAAACGGTGAATATGCCAATACCATTCAGATACCAGCATGGGAAGAGTTTATCTACATAGAAAAAATAAACCCCGATGGCAGCAGTCAGTTTGAGAAGGTGAAAGCTAACCAGTTTGCAGCAGCAGTGTTTAATGGCGGGCAAACCAACTCACCTTACATTATTACCAAAAAAAGCTCTGGTATCAGTTGCAGTAGCTGCAACAGCACAGTAACCAACCCTACCGGTTCAGCATATTATGTTGTTGATGATAACGTATGTATTACCGGGAACAATATCGGGGGGCTGAATTTAATTCTTATAGATGCTATTGTAACAATATCAGGAACTATTACCGGCACAGTTAACGTTACTGTGGGCACAAATTCTAAATTAATTGTATGTGGCAAAGGTACTATTAATACAATCAGATTAGATGGTAATGACGCTGCTGTAGTTTTTGTTGAAGGTGCTGAAATTAGCGTTACCAATATGATTAATACTTCATATTACAATATCATAAACTGGAGTGATAGCCTGAAAATAAATAACAGCTACGCGCCACAGTTTATAAATATTGAGAATCATGGCAAAATGTATTTCATGGGTGCAGTAAATTTCGACAACTCAACCATAACCAATAATGGGCAACTATTTTTTATGGGAAGTGGTGGCTTGGTAACAAACTCTTCTGTTAACACAATTACCAACAACAACTATTTGTATGTTGAAAATAATATTGGTAATTACCCTAACAATATAATTACCAATAATTGCCGCCTTGAGGTGAAAGGGATGATAGACAATGAGGGAGAAATTATTAATAAAGGCTATATAAAAGCAGGTATTTTTTTGCAAAATAAACACGATGCGGCATTTCTTGAGTTGAATAATGCTGCAATGATGAGTGCAGGTTCAGTATACCTGAATACAGGTGCTATTAAAGGAACGGGAACAGGCAGGAGCAAAGTGAAAGCCGATTACTCTGAGTTGGAAAAATATTGGACACAGATACCGGTGCTTGAAGGCACATTGGATTACTGTGATGCCAATGGTGTTGAAATTAACATTGGTATTGCGCTCACCTCTTCGGCTGCTTTTAGCTGCGATGGTTATATACCCACCAGTACCTGTAACCCCGAAGGTTTTGGTGCAGCACCGCCACAGGATACAGATAATGATGGTATTTCAGATTTGTTGGATGAATTCCCTAATGACGCCACCCGTGCATTCAACAGTTTTTATCCTAATGCAAGTACCACGGCAACCGTTGCCTTTGAAGATTTATGGCCTGCAAAAGCCGATTATGACTTTAATGATTTGGCACTGGCCTTCAACATACAACAAGTATTAAATGCCAACAACGAAGTAGTTGAATACAAAGTAAAAATGCGCGTAAAAGCCATCGGAGGTTCGTATGTAAACGGTTTCGGTTTTCAATTGGATGAGTTAGTTCCTGCTGATATTGCCAGCGTAACAGGCCAAGTGCTTACCCAAAACCTGATTACCCGTAACGCCAACAATACAGAGGCCGGCCAAAGCAAAGCAGTAATTATTTGTTACGATAGTCCCGAGCCTACTTTGAATCGTGCAGGCGGCTCGATGTTTAACACCGTTAAAACTAACGGAGCAGGCACATCCGACTCTATTAGGATAAACATCGTGTTCAGCACTCCGCAGGCTCCGTCTAAACTAGCTTTTAACAAATTCAACCCTTTTATATTCACCAATAAGAGGAGGGGATACGAAATCCACATGGCTAACTACCGCCCAACGGATTTGGCAAACACAAGTTTGTTCGGAACTTTTGATGATAGGACAAACCCAGGTAACAACAAGTTTTATAAAACAGCCAATGGCCTGCCTTGGGCAATACTGATACCCGAAAATTTTGTATATCCGATTGAAAAGACTCCTATAACAGGCGGATATAACTTCTTTGACGATTGGGCCATATCAGGAGGCAGTGGTTACACCAATTGGTACAACAACAGCCCCGGAAACAGGAACACTAACAATTTGTATTAAAAATAAAAGAGATATGAACCGTATTAAAATCATGGGGTTGCTTTGTGCTACCTTAGTATTGATTGCAAGTTGTAAGCGGGATACTCCGCAAACCGACAGCCCCTCATCCACCAACGCTTCGGCGGTAACTATAGAGGCTAAAGACTTGGTGGTGCCGGCCAATTTTAATTTTTCGTCTGAAAAAACCTTAAATGTACGTGTTAAAGTAGCCGATGCCAAGGCAGGCGAGCGATACGTGATTAAAGTGTATGGTGATGTTCCCACAACAGGTAAACTGATAAGTACAGGGGCAACCAACGCAAACGGTGAATATGCCAATACCCTCCAAATACCAGCATGGGAAGAGTTTATCTACATAGAAAAAATAAATCCCGATGGCAGCAGTCAGTTTGAGAAGGTAAAAGCCAACCAATTTGCAGCAGCAGTATTCAATGGTAGTCAAACAAAAGCACCGTATATCATCACTAAGAAAAGCTCAGGGATGAATTGTAGCACCGGTTGTACCGTAACCTATAACAACCCAAGCAGCAACATTACCGTGGATAGCGGAGATGTAGCCTGCATTACAGGTACAATAAGCGGTTCTATAGATTTAACGGTAAATAAGGGCGGTGTAGCAAAAGTTTGTGCCAGCGGAAACTTTTATGAGGTGCATACATTTGATGACGGTGAGGTCTATTTTCTTGAAAACACCATTCTCACCGTTTATTCTATAATTACACAAGGCGGAAAAATTATAAACTACAGCGATAGTTTAACAACTACATCAGATTATGATTTTTATGGTGGCGGTATTGGCGAAAACTATGGCAAAGTTTATGGTGCAGGTATAAAAGTACTGGATGGTATTTATACAAACAATGGCGATATTATAACTGCCAATGGGCCAATTTTTATTTGGGGCAGTCCTGTATGTAAGTTTATAAACAATAACTACGTAAAAGCAAAAGGGCTGTATGTTACCGACAAAGGAGTGTTAGAGAATAATTGCTTTTTTCAATCTACCGTAAATTCAGAGTCTAATGCAACTATAATAAACAATGGATATTTAAAAGTTGATGGAATATTTACGCAAGTAAGCTGGGGGCCAGGCCAACTTATTCCTTCAATTACGTTAGGCAATAGCGCACAAATAACAGTTGATGAATTACAGTTTATAGATGGGGTAATTGATGGTGCAGGAAGTACTGCACGTAGTAAAATAAAAGTTAACAGTATTACAAATTTTGGAAGCGGAACCACACTTAAAGGTAACGTTGATTTATGTGATGCCAATGGTCTTGAAAACAACGCAGGAACGTTGCAA
Organism: Bacteroidota bacterium; assembly: GCA_008933805.1. NCBI lineage: Bacteria > Pseudomonadati > Bacteroidota > Bacteroidota bacterium. The sequence goes on along the minus strand of WBUH01000003.1, from coordinate 265,622 downwards.
ACTCCGGCATTAGCAAGCTGTGCGGGATATATCCCAACCAGCACTTGCAACCCTGAAGGTTTTGGGTCATATAGTTCTGCCGATACCGATAATGATGGTGTGATGGATAGCCAAGACGAATATCCTAACGACGCTAACCGTGCTTTTAACAGCTACTATCCAAGTGCTGTAACAACAGCCACGCTTGCTTTTGAAGATTTATGGCCAACTCTTGCCGATTATGATTTTAATGATTTGGTATTGGCATTTAATATTCAACAAGTATATAATGCTGATAACAAGGTGGTGGATATTAAAATAAAGATGAAAGTGAAAGCCATCGGGGGTTCGTATGTAAATGGTTTTGGTTTTCAATTGGATGAGTTAGTGCCTGCCGATATTGCCAGCGTAACAGGCCAAGTGCTTACTCAAAACCTGATTACCCGCAACGCTAATAATACCGAAGCAGGCCAGAGCAAAGCCGTTATTATTTGCTACGATAGTCCTGAGCCTACTTTGCATCGCATGGGCGGGTCGATGTTTAATACCATCAAAACAAACCCTCTTTACGCATCGGATTCTATTTATATTAACATTGCTCTAAGCACACCTGTAGAGGGAAGCAAGTTGAGTATTGATAAATTTAATCCCTTTATGTTTACTAATAAACGTAGAGGATATGAAATACACTTGGGTAATTTTAAACCTACAGACTTAGCGAACACATCGCTATTCGGCACTTATGTTGACCGCACAAACCCCAGCAACAATATTTATTACAAAAACAGCAACGGTATGCCTTGGGCAATACTGATACCTGAAAACTTTGTGTATCCGGTTGAAAAGACACCTATCACCAGCGGATATAACTTCTTTGACGATTGGGCCATATCAGGAGGCAGTGGCTACACCAATTGGTACAACAACAACCCCGGTAATAGAAATACGAATAGTTTGTACTAGACAAAACAACTACTCAAACGATAATAAAAAACCACCTGTTTTTGCAGGTGGTTTTTTTATTTATAGATAAATCAGTTTGTTACTTATCAAATAAAGATTGACCGTCGACCCCTCCTTCGCCTGCCTCATCGTCCTCTTTTTTGCAGTCATAAATAAGCCCCTCAGTATCTTTTGGCGGCTCAAAATCGCCCTTACTTATTTTAATCGACTCATCAGCATAGGCACTCTTCATATAATAAGCAAAGATGGGTAAAGCCATTGCTGCACCTTGCCCCAAATCAGTACTGCGGAAGCGTATTTTCATATCGTCCCAACCTACCCAAGCACCCGAAACTAAATCAGGGGTAATACCAATAAACCAGCCGTCGCTGTTGTTTTGTGTAGTACCTGTTTTGCCCGCAATAGGTATGTTGTAATCAATACCATATTTAAAACGTAAACGCGAGCCCGTACCGCCTGTGGTAACCCGTTGCATCATTTTAAGCATCAAAAAGGCTGTTTTTTCATTCAATGCTTCGTGCGTAGGAGGCATCACATTACCGGTAATCATTGCACCGCTTTTATCTTCAATCTTGGCAATAAAATAAGGCTCGGTATAGCTGCCCTTGTTGGCAAAGGTTGAGAAAGCACCTACCATTTCATACAACGAAAGGTTAGATACTCCCAAACAAATCGAGTACACGTCTTCCAAGTGGTTGCGTATGCCCATGCTTTGGGCGGTTTGGCGCACCACTTTTGGCGCATTGGGGTCAAGCTGTTTCATAATGTTTACCGTAACATTATTCAACGATAACGCCAGTGCCCTGTACAATGGTTCCGATTCGGTTTCTTTACCGTCAGAGTTTTGCGGCTCCCACACCGTTCCGTCATCTAAGATGATGCTTGAACGGGTGTTGGGCAAACGCTTACATATATCTTTGGTTTCAGAAACGTATTTTGAGTACACAAAAGGCTTAAAGGTAGAGCCTACCTGCCTTGTGGCATGGATATTTACGTGGTCGAATTTAAAATACTTATGATTGATGCCTCCTACCCAAGCCTTAATTGCGCCTGATTTTGGGTCCATCGACATAAAACCTGTTTGGGCAAAATACTTGTAATACTTCACAGAATCTAAAGGAGTCATTGTTGTATCCTTTTCGCCACCGTGGGTATATATACGCATCTTGCTTTTGCGGTTAAATGCCTTGTTTATCTCATCCTCACTGGCACCATCGGCTTTCATTAGTCGGTAGCGTTCAGTACGTTTTATGGCTAAAGGGATAAACTCGTTGTCGTTGCCCCAAGGTGAGCTGTTTTTCCAGTGCTGGTTAAACGATTTTTGCAAGTCGGTCATGTGTTGATCAACCGCTTTTTCGGCATAACGTTGCAATCGACTGTCAAGAGTTACATATATTTTCAATCCGTCTCGGTACAAATCATATTTGCTGCCGTCAGGCTTGGTGTTTTTGTTAATCCAGCCGTAAAACGGGTTGTTTTCCCAGTAATACTTATCAATCTCGTAAGCATACTTGTCTAAATAATCATCCCTTTCAGGTTCTTGTGCGTTTAGGTATTGCCTAAGGTATTCGCGGAAATAAGTTGCCTGCCCCTCGTTGTGGGTATCATCTTGGTAATTAAGTACAATGGGCAGCACTTTCAATGAGTCGTATTGCTCAGAGCTCAAGTATCCGTAACGTTTCATTTGGTTCATTACCACGTTACGACGGTTCAATGCGTTATCAGGATTAAGCTTTGGGTTGTATTTAGAGATAGCTTTCAGTACTCCAACCAGCACCGCAGCTTGGTCTACAGTAAGTTTATCGGGTGAAGTATTAAAGAATACTTTGGTGGCACTTTTTATCCCGTATGAGTTGCCTGAAAATTGCACCGTATTAAGGTACATGGTGATAATCTCTTCTTTGGTATAACGTTTTTCAAGCTGTATGGCAATTACCCATTCTTTCAGTTTTTGTTTGATGCGCTCAATAAGCGTGTTTGCCCTTGCGTCTGAGAAAAGATTAAGTGCTAACTGCTGTGTAATGGTACTACCTCCGCCCGAACTACGCTGACGAAGAATTACGGTTTTCAAAAATACCCTCCCCAATCCGCGTACGTCAATCCCTGCGTGTTTGTAAAAGCGGGCATCTTCAGTGGCTACCAGCGCATTTAGCAGGTTGGGACTAAGCTCTTCATAGGTGGCGTTTGAGCGGTTTTCGTAATAGTATTTACCCAGCAAAGCCCCGTCTTGGCTATAAACTTCCGAAGCCAAAAAAGTTTGAGGGTTTTCAAGCTGTTGTATATCGGGCAGCTTGCCCAACATACCGAAACTGATACCTGCAAACAGCAGCAGTATAAAAACAGAAAGGGCCATCAGCCCTATCCAGAAAAATAATGCAAACCTCACCAATGGGTGACGTTTCTTTTTGGGTTGCTTATCAGCCATAATTATTTGCTGTAGTAGCGTTTATAAAAACTTAAATACGGACCTAGTTCTTTCATTTTCAACAACTCTGCGTAGTTGTTTGGGGTGATGGTAAGATACTCCGTTTCCTTTTTTTCGATGGTGCCTAAAAACATTGCATGGAACTTCTCAAGGTCTTTTGCGTAGTCCTTAGCTTTATCACGACTTTCAAAGGTACGTATTAATAAAATCCTGTGAGTAGCATTTAACAAACCTGCCACCACCTCAAACTCTTTGCCCGGGTAAGTTGATTCGTTGTAGTTGGCAATTTTAATACGTATAGAGTTCATATCGGCCTTAGCACCGGGTAGTATTACAATGGTATAATGCTGCCCGTCTTGTTCGTATTTAAACAAGTCTTCGCGGGTATCGCGTACTGGTGCCACACTGTTTGATGCAGTATCTTTTATTTCGTGTTTTGAAACAGCATCCAGCAAGTCTTTTGCCCTTTGTCCAATTTCGGTAGCAGGGTATTGCTCTATTATTTTTTCCAGTTCCTTGCGGTAATTCTCTTTGCTCTCAGTTTTACCCACGCTCATGGCATACAGCAACTCATACTTAGGCATCATAGATGTGCCTGCAAGCATTGTATCGGCCACTGTACGGCGACTTTTCACTTCATTGTAGCGGCCGTTTGTAAACAGTCCGTAAGTAGTATTGTAAAAGTCGGTTTTACGCCAATCAACCCCCGCAGTGCCCTTAGTAGTAATTGTACCGTCGTTAACTAACAAGGCGTAATCAGTATCAGGGTATTTGGTTATCAGCAGGTTTTTATACTCAGCGGCTTTTGCCGGGTTATCAGTCTTGTAAATTTTGTGTAGGTAGTAATATGCCCTTGGTTCGTACTCACTGCCCGCAAAGCGTGAAACAAGGGTTTCAAACGCATTAATGGCTTCGGGCATATCGGTTAGTTTTTCAAGATAAATAATACCAATGTTGTAAAGAGCATCCGCAATCTTGGCGTTTGAGCGGGCCTTTTCATCATCAGTAAAAGGAATGTCTTTATAAAACCTGCGTTTTGCTTCGGGTATATCGGCAAGACGTTTATTCAATTCGTCGTTATTTTCGCCACCGTTTACTTGTTGGCTAGAGGTATCAGTATTGCTTCCGCCCGGGTCTTTTTTAATAGGGTCGCTAGGATTAGGCATTGTTGTAAACATATCCTTCTCCTTTTGGCTGTAACGCCAGTCGTCAGTCATTTTACGATTACCCCACTTACGGATAAAATCAGTGTAGCCTATGCTAAGTTGCTGTTGGCTGTAGAAATACCAATTAGAGCCTGAACCTTGTGGTTGAGGTTGTTGGCCGCCAAGGCCGGGCTGTCCGGGAAAGCCGGGTAAACCGCCACCCCCGGGGTTCGCATTTTGCTTGTCTTTTTCTTTTTGCTCCTCAGCCTTTTTGCGTTGTTGTTCCTCTTCTTTTATCCAGCGGTCAACTTTTTTATCAAGATCGGATGGAGATAGGGCAGCCAGCTTTTGCAAACTGTCTTCGCGTGCCACAATCACTTTGTATTTTATCAATTCAGAAAGAACCGATTGTTTCTTGATGATGTTTTTATAATCGTAAAAACCGGGTTCAATTACACGCACAGTGCTATCATAGTACAACTGCGAAAGTGTGTAATCAGGCTTGTTAAAGTAGATATCGGCCATTGCCAAATACGACAAGGCTTGTTGGTTTTTATTGCTTTGAGAGTTTTGAAGCGAAAGTTTAAAGTTATCAATGGCTCTGTCCGTATTGCCTTCGCTTTTCTCAATCATGGCCAGTTGGTAATAAATCTGGTCGAAATAGCTGATGTTCTTATCGTCCCTCAACATACTTCTCAAATAGCGGCGGGCACTGCGTACCTGTCCGTTATCTTTGGGGTCGTAGTTACGGGCAAGACTTATTTTGGCATTGAAGGCCATATCATAGGTAGGGTTCAGTTTCAGTACTTTTTGCAAATAATACTTGGCTGAATCAGGCCTGCCCAAACGTTCGTGCAATTGGGCGGTGATATAGGTATAACGTGCCCTTACCGAGCGTTTTTTAGTTTTTGAAAGTGCAGTACGCATTTCATCCAGTGCAGGCTCGTACTTGTGTTGCTTATTGTAAACCTCGGCAGTGGCGGCGGCAAACATACCTACCAAAGCAGGGGGCAGAGCGGCGCTGTTACGTATAAGACCTGATAATGCTTCGGCATCGTTATAGCGTTTCAGCATAATGTATGATTTTAAAATCCATACAGTGGCTTCTTGAGCTATAGGGGTGTTTTTATACCTGGTGTTGATGTACTGAAAAGTCTCGATGGCGGCGTAGTAATCGGCTTTAAAAAAGTAGGCTTTGCCCACCAGCAGATAAGCATCGTCTACCCATTTGCTCACAGGACGGTTAAGGATAATTTTCGACCCTTTTTTAATCACCTCGTCAAGCGTGGCTTCCTGTGCTTTGGCTTGTTGTTCATCCCCGTATGGGAAAACATCCAACACCTCGTTGTAGTTGTCTTTGTGGTTAAGTGCAAGGTTAAGCTGCACCTCTTTCAACTTCTCCGTGCCATTATAATATACGTTGTACCGCGATACCATGTTTTGGTATTTGCGGTTCATCCAACTGGTACTGTTTTTATTACAGCTAACTGTGATAATAAGCAATGCCGCCAGTCCTAATGCCTTTATATATGTTTGTTTGACTAAGTTCAAAACCTCTTGTTTTCCGTCCGTAAGTACTAACTGTAAAGTTGCAAAATTATTTCATTTAAGCAGATAAATATACTACATAACGATACTTTCGCAATATTAGTTTAGGGTATTACCTTATTATTGCCCAAAATACGTAGGTTTGAAGAAGTAATCACCCCAAACGGTTTTATACGAAGTAGTGGCAAAAGGTAAAAATAAACGGTTTATAAAACGGCTAAAGAACAAGTACCGCCTGATAATAATGAACGATGGTACTTTGCAAGAGCGGGCATCTGTTGTGTTGAAGCCGATGAACGTTTTTATACTGTTTAGTATGTTGCTGGTGGTGTTTACTACGTTTATTGTATTGCTGCTTTTTTACACTCCGCTGAAAGAGTATATCCCCGGTTTTGATAAAACAGATTACCTGCGCATGCAAATGGAGCAGGAAGCGCGCATTGATTCATTAGAGCGTGCCAATAACCGCTGCTATGAGAAATGGCAGAACATGGAAAAGGTGCTTGAGGGACGTTTTGAACGTGCAGACAGTATTAAGCCAACCCAGCAAACGCCTTAGTTAATAGGGTGGGGGTGTACCTGCCCCAAGCTTTGTTTGGTTTGCGGGTTTATTTTTGCTATCTTCGAAATCCTTTTTTAAAAAGGAGATACTTAACACACACACTTCGGTTAATCTTTTTTAATGATGTTTAATAAAGAAACTAAAAGCCGCAATGCGGATGCACCTTCAGCTTCAATCAACATAATAGGTGTAGGTACAGATATTACCGGCGACGTTAACTCAAACGGTGATATACGTATTGATGGCAATATAAAAGGCACCATACTATCAAAAGCAAGGGTGGTTATAGGCGCATCAAGCGTTATCAAAGGCGATATTGAGGCGCAGAATGCCGATATATCAGGCACAGTTACAGGTAAAATTACCGTTACAGAGACACTTTTCTTAAAAGGCACTGCTAAAGTTCACGGTGATGTAACAGTTAATAAGTTGGTGGTAGAGTCGGGAGCGGAGTTTAACGGTAACTGTAATATGTTGTCAACTAAGCATATTCCCGCCGATAATACAATGCAACAACATGGAAGAACTGCCCCAAAAGCCATCAAAACCGAAGCGGATTCTTAACGCTTACGCATTTTTATCGTTAGGTCTTCAATTAGTGATATCCACAGGTGTATTGGGCATCTTGGGTCATTATTTGGATGAGTTTTTAAAAATTAGTTTTCCATTGTTTCTTATGTTGGGTATACTTGCAGGGTTAACTGCCTCTGTAATAAAAATATTGAGAGAGCTGGATAACAAAAAAAACAACTAAGCCTGTTTACTTACTTGAATCCGTCGAAATTTTTTGTACGACTGTTAATATATTCAGTTCTGCTGGCTGTTGTAATCTTTGCATTGCAACAGGTAACTACTATCATACCCCAAGGCACGTGGGGAGTGTTTGCTTTCTTTTTTAGCATCTCACTATTTATATATATACTTTCCAAAACAAGTTTAAAGGCATCACCTACCGCAGCACTAAGGTTGCTGTTAGGCACGCTGATACTCCGTTTGTTTCTAAGTTTCGGGTACTTCGTTTTATATGTTTCAGTATCAGGCAATTCAAGTATTTCCTTTGCGCTGATGTTCATGATTCTTTATTTATTATTCACTGTGTTTGAAAATTACCATTTAGTGATTAACTTGCGCCCCGATTCGAAAAATGATTCAATCGGTGATGAGTAGCGTCAATAAAGGATTTTCAAATTTTAAAGCCCTAAACTTTTTAGTGCTTTTAGCGTTTTTTGTTACTTTTTCGTTAACAAAAGCCAGTGTTCCTCACGAAAATGGAGGTCACCATGACTCAACTGTTGAAGGTGCAGCTCATCATGATGAGGCTCATGCACACGACAGTGGCCATGCAACAGAAACAAAGTACGATGCCAAATCGGTAATCATGCACCACATTAGTGATGCACACGAGTGGGAATTCTTTGCCACTAAATCATTCCACGCAACCCTTCCTTTGCCTGTTATATTATATAGTGCAGAAAACGGTTTAGACATTTTCTTGTCAAGCGCGTTTAAACACAAAGAGGGTGAGCATGACCACGATGCTCCTAAATATTATAAGAACTACGTGATACATCACGAGAAAATATATTTAGCAAATGCTGATGGCGGACTTACTATGGATGAGCATCACCATGCTACCAACGCTAAGCCGATGGATTTTTCACTAACCAAAAACGTAGCCTCAATGATTGTATCATTGGTTCTATTGTGCCTTATATTTATTACAGTGGCTAACGCTTATGTTAAAAAAGGACAATGGGTACCCAAAGGTTTGCAATCGTTTATGGAGCCTTTGATACTATTTGTACGCGACGATGTTGTGCGCCCTAACATGGGTAAGAAAACAGGCGATGTATTTATGCCTTACATGCTTACTTTGTTTTTCTTCATTTGGTTTAACAACTTATTAGGTTTGTTGCCCGGTGCAGCTAACGTAACCGGTAACATTGCAGTTACGGCGGTATTGGCAGTTATCACCCTTGTAGTTACCAACCTTAAAGGTAACAAACACTACTGGGGTCACATTTTCAATCCTCCGGGAGTTCCCAAGCCACTACTTTTGATTATGTGGCCTGTTGAAATATTAGGTATCTTTACTAAGCCCTTTGCGTTGATGATACGTTTGTTTGCAAACATTACTGCAGGCCACATCATCATCCTAAGTATCCTTGGTTTGATATTTATGTTTAGCAATGGCGGAGCAAACGTAGGAGCAGGTTTTGGTGTATCGTTGGCAGCATTGCCATTGGCACTGTTCCTGTTTTGCCTTGAGTTGTTGGTTGCCTTCCTTCAGGCGTTCATCTTTACCATGCTTACCTCGTTGTTTATCGGTCAAGCAATGGAAGACCACGGACACCATGATGATGAGCACGCCCATGCAGCTCACTAATAGTGAACATAAAAAAAGAAGAAACCCATATAAAATCGAACATTAAATAAACACAATTATGTTATTACAAAAATTGCTTCTTGAAAGTTGGGGCCCGTTAGGTGCCGGTATTGGTGCAGGTCTTGTTGCCCTTGGCGTAGGCTTGGGTATCGGTAAAATTGGTTCAGGAGCTGTTGAATCAATCGCCCGTCAACCTGAGTCATCAGGTGACATCAGGACTACTGCGATCATCTTGGCCGCCTTTATCGAAGGTGTGGCTCTGTTTGGTGCAGTAATCTGTTTCCTTGCCATGTCAGCTTAATTTCAAAACAAAAAATATATACCAACACGCAGGCTGGGCAAGGCGGCCTGCGTAGTTGTGTTATTTAAACACAAAAAACCGTATGGAATTATTAACCCCGGCGCTTGGATTATTTTTTTGGACCTTAGTGGTTTTCGCAATCGTATTCTTTGTATTGCGCAAATTTGCTTGGAGGCCCATATTGCAGAGCCTGAAAGATAGGGAAGATAAAATTGAAGGCTCATTGCAGATGGCTGAAAATGCCCGCAAAGAAATGGAGCTTTTGAAAGCAGATAACGAAAAACTGCTGAACGAAGCCCGTGCAGAGCGCGATAAAATTTTGAAAGAAGCCAAAGAAATCAGCGATACGCTTGTAGCACAAGCTAAACAAAAAGCTGATATCGAAGGCAAGCGTTTGATTGAAAGCGCACAGGATAGCATAAACAAAGAAAAAGAAGCTGCCAAAGCTGAGATTAAAGAATTGGTTGCTGCTCTTTCTATTGAGATGGCTGAGAAAATCCTGAAAAAGAAATTTGAAAATCCTGCTGAGCAGGAGCAATTGGTGAAAGATTACCTGCAAAACGCTACTTTAAACTAATGTCTGAAATCAGAATAGCAGCAAGGTATGCCAAATCGCTGATGGAATTGGCACAAGAGAAGGGCCTGCTTGAGCAGGTGAACTACGATATGCGCAACTTGCAAATTGTGGTAAAAGAAAACCCTGCTTTGTTAAATGTGCTTAAAAGCCCCATCATTAAAAGCGATAAAAAAGCTGCCGTAATGAACGCCGTTTTTGGCAACACTTTCAATAAACTAACCATGTTGTTTATTGATAAAGTAACTTCAAGACGCAGGGAAATGTTATTGCCCCTGATGGCCGAAGAGTTTTTACGCCAATACAACGTGCACAACGGTATACAATCGGCCACGGTTACCAGTGCAACTGTACTTAATGCAGGTATGCAGGCAGCTGTGAAAGAATTTATTGAAAAGGAAACAAATGGAAGGGTTGACCTGAAAGCAGTTGTGAACCCTGATATAATAGGCGGTCTTGTAATACGTATCGAGGATAGCTTGTACGACTCAAGTATCGCGAAGAAACTTAACCGTTTGAAAAAAGAATTAATTCATCAAAACTAAATCGACAATAATTTAATATGTCAGTAACAGGAATAAGGCCCGATGAGGTTTCAGCCATCATAAGGGAGCAGCTTTCAAACCTGAAAACCGAAGCCCAGCTTGAAGAAGTTGGTACCGTGTTACAGGTGGGCGACGGTATTGCCATTATATACGGCCTAAGCAAAGTTCAATATGGCGAACTTATTGAATTTGACGGTGGCTTGCAGGGTATAGCCCTTAACCTTGAACAAGATAACGTGGGTGCGGTATTGTTGGGTGGATCTGACAAGGTGAAAGAAGGCGATACTGTAAAACGTTTGAACCGTATTGCCTCTATTAAAGTAGGTGATAGCATGTTGGGTCGTGTAATTAACACACTTGGCGAACCTATCGACGGTATGGGACCCCTTTCAGGTGATTTGTATGAGATGCCTTTGGAGCGTAAAGCACCCGGGGTAATCTTCCGCGAGCCTGTACAAGAGCCTTTGCAAACCGGTATTAAAGCGATTGATGCGATGATTCCTATCGGACGTGGTCAGCGTGAGTTGATTATTGGTGACCGCCAAACCGGTAAAACGGCTATTGCTATCGATACCATTATTAACCAAAAAGAGTTTTACGATAAAGGCCAGCCTGTATTTTGCGTGTACGTAGCTATCGGACAGAAAGCTTCTACCGTTGCACAGGTGGTAAATACGCTGAAAGCTAAAGGCGCTATGGATTATACCGTAGTAGTTTCGGCTTCAGCATCTGATCCAGCTCCTTTGCAAATGTACGCTCCAATGGCCGGTTGTGCTATTGGTGAGTTCTTCAGGGACAGGGGTAAACCTGCTTTGATTATTTATGATGACCTTTCTAAACAAGCGGTAGCTTACCGTGAAGTGTCATTGCTACTTCGTCGTCCACCAGGCCGTGAAGCATATCCCGGTGACGTGTTTTATCTACACAGCCGCTTGCTTGAGCGTGCTGCTAAGGTGAACGCATCTGATGAGATTGCACAAAAAATGAACGATTTGCCAGAGTCAATCAAAGGATTGGTAAAAGGCGGCGGTTCACTTACTGCACTTCCCATCATTGAAACACAAGCGGGTGACGTATCTGCTTATATCCCAACCAACGTAATCTCTATTACTGATGGTCAGATATTCCTTGAGTCGAACTTGTTTAACTCAGGTGTGCGTCCTGCTATCAACGTAGGTATTTCGGTATCACGTGTGGGTGGTAACGCTCAGATTAAATCAATGAAGAAAGTTGCGGGTACGTTGAAGCTTGACCAAGCACAGTACCGCGAGTTGGAAGCGTTTGCAAAATTCGGTTCTGACCTTGATGCGGCTACTAAATCGGTACTTGACAAAGGTTCTCGTAACGTGGAAGTTTTGAAACAAGGACAATACCAACCTGTGCGCGTTGAGCACCAAGTTGCTGTTATTTACTTGGGTACTAAAGGCTTGTTGCGTAACGTGCCTGTGAACAAGGTAAAAGAGTTTGAAGCTGAATTCATTTCTTACCTTGATGCTAAACACAGGGATACACTTGACCTATTGGCCAAAGGTAAAATTGACGATGATATAACCGCTGTACTTGAGAAGGTTGCCGCAGAACTTACGGCCAAGTACAAAGCATAATTAATTAAGAAGATTCAAACAAATGGCGAATCTTAAAGAAATACGCATACGGATTAGTTCCACCATCAGTACACAGCAGATTACCAAGGCAATGAAATTGGTATCAGCTACTAAACTGCGCAAGGCTCAAGGCGGCATTATGCAAATGCGCCCCTACGCCAACAAACTGTTTGGTATGCTGGCTAACCTTGCCGGAAGTGTTGAGGATGAGAGCTTGGCAAAGTATTTTGACCAGCGCGAAACCAAAAAGCTGATGTTGGTGGTGTTAACTTCTGACAGGGGATTGTGTGGCGCTTTTAACAGCAACGTGATTAAGAAAACCCGCAGCTTGCTTGAAAACAAGTACGCTCACTTGGGTAAAGAAAACATTACGCTGTTGTGTATTGGTAAAAAGGGTTCTGAGTTTTTTGGCAAAATGGGATACAAGGTGGATAACCGTTTCCGTGAGTTGTTCCAAAATCTGAACGCTGATACAGCATTTGAAGCCGGTAACTATGTATTTGAAGCTTTTTTGAGCGGCCAATACGACCGTGTGGATTTGGTGTACAACCAATTTAAAAATGCGGCTACACAAATATTGCAAGATGAGCAATACCTGCCTGTGGATATGGAAGAAATGCAAGGCAACGATAGCAATGTAAACTACATTTTTGAACCCGGTAAGGTTGAAATCTTAAACGATTTGATACCCCGTGCGTTGAAAACTAAGTTGTACCGTGCTTTGCTTGACTCGTTTGCATCTGAACACGGCGCACGTATGGTGGCTATGGATAAGGCAACTGAAAACGCAGGTGAACTGCTGAAATCGTTGAAACTTACCTACAACCAAGCACGCCAAGCGGCTATTACCAACGAGATTTCAGAAATCGTGGGTGGTGCTGCCGCACTTGAATAGTAATTTAAGTTACCCTATTAACTATAGAAGCCATTCCGATTTCGGAATGGCTTTTTTCTTATAAATGATAGAACGCTCAAAATATGCGTGATATCTATACTTTCATGCTATCGAATGAAGTTCTTGCAGTAACAGTATCACTTGCCTTGGCAAGTACTCATTTTTGTCGAAAACCCTTATTAATAAGCTTTTATGGAACATAATTTGCTGGTTTTCAGAAATGAAAAACCTTTACTTGCTGGTACTGATTATCTTTTTTGCAGCCTGCAGCGGATCGGATGATGTATTAAATGAAACTATCACCTACCGGCTGGAGAGCGACAGCGAGGATGTAGACATCAGGTACTTTAACCCAGACACCTATGATTTTGAAGAAGTGGAAAACGTGAAGGGCAATTGGGAAAAGAGTTTTCGTTATTATACTGATTCCACAGGCAAGGGGTTTGGGTACTTAATGGCACAAAATGACGATATAATCAACAGTATTGGATTGCGAACTATTACTGTGAAAATATTTGTTGATGGTAAATTAACTGAACAAAAAACCTGCAGGGGCAACTGCATTGTCGATGTAGATTATTAGGTTGATTAATAGCTATCCAATTCTAAAAATCTTAGTTCAGACAGTGTAACGCACGTTGTTTAACTCATTTGCATTTGAACACGGCGCACGTATGGTGGCTATGGATAAGGCAACTGAAAACGCAGGTGAACTGCTAAAATTGTTGAAACTTAGCTACAACCAAGCACACCAAGCGGCTATTACCAACGAGATTTCAGAAATCGTAGGTGTTATTGCCGCACTTGAATAGTAATTTAAGTTACAATACTAACTATAGAAGCCATTCTGAAAAGGGTGGCTTTTTTCGTTTGTATCATTTTTTAGGCAGAAAATATGGTGTTTTAGCTCTAGCCTTGAACAAGATTTATCACCATTTTTAAAATCTATTTAATGAGTATGAGGAAATATATTTGGGAAATCATTATTGGTGGAGTTGTTGTTGCTATTATTGCAGGATTAGTTCTATTATATATTCAATTCATCAAAGATTATGAACATCGATTGACTAAACTTGAAAAGGATTTTGAGCACTGTGTTGATTGTTCAAAGAGAACAAAGACAATAGGAGATTATCCCTATACCGTTTATACTGGAGTTGATGTTGCCTCAAATGGTGAAGTGCTTCTTAACGTTCAAATAGATCTTTTGTCAGAACAGTTTCGTTGGAGATGTGGGAGTATAACAGAAATTGTTAGAGGTGATGACGTTGTTGATATTGGTAAAGTCATAAGGCAATATCATGATAATGCGGAGCTAGAGAATGCTTTGGGAATTGTTTGTATAGGTACGGCCTCGTCAGAGGGGCAATTAATTGGTGAGCAAACTCGTGCTGGAGATAGGGTGGAGACACTAATAAACTTGGTAAGCAGTAATCTAAATTCAAGCAAACGCATGCCTATTTATGGTCTCAACTTTGGTAAACATATCGGAAGTACAAATACTCCTTGCTCAGATGCTACACTAGAGCAAAGACGTGTTATTTTAATTAAACTTATTGAGAGATCAGACAAACTAACTGATGATAAATTAGAAGAAAGTTTGAAACGTATATTACTCGAGAAAGCTTCAAATCCAGCTTATAATTTCCCGATAGATATTAGAAATTACTCAATGTTTAGAAATAATGAAAAGATGCTGATTTATGGGCGTAATCAAAAGTAGTAACTTCATTTGCCAACAATGTATCAACCTAACCTTTTTGAGAACTTTTTGTTTAAAATTTATAATCATCTAACAGTTAAAATCTTAGGTAAAAAATTTACATAGTACAAACACAACAAATTTTGGCGTAGTGCTAAATCACATCAACGTCTTGTTGGTCATGCACACTAAACATTATAAACATCTAAATCATCTTGCAATCATCAGCTTTGCGTAACCTGATTGGTTTTGGGTGGTGAGTTGGAGGGTGTACATTCCCGCTGGCAACTGTTGGGTATTGATAACTTGGTTGGTTTCGTTAACGGTTGCGGTATGTAGCAACTTACCTTGCACATCAAACACCTGTACTAAGGCAGGTAAATCAACATTTTCGGGCAACTTCACCTCTACATAATCTGCCGCAGGGTTTGGGTACACTCCAAATTGTAAGGGTTGGGCAACATCCACACTGCTGATAAATTTATTGTAATAAGCTTTTACCGCATCCAACGTGTTATTAAGCTTGCAAATACTTTCAAGCGGCCCGTTAGTACCGCGCTCCCATACATAGGCTAATTCAAGCCTTAAAAAGCCATTTGAAGGCAATTGCACAGGACCAATGCTTCCCATCATGCTGCGTTTGCCCGGTGCTTGTGCAGAGCCTACCTCAGTCCAGCCGGGATTACCTTGGTTACAAGGGTCGCCGTTGTAAATAAAATCGGCAGGGGTAGCACTGCTCATAAATCCGTTGGCACCTTCAGTAAGCTGGATATTATTTCTCCATTTGCGGTGCAGGTAATTATAAAACTCTTGCGGGCTTTGTGGTAAACCGCGGTTGGCTACTCCGCCGTCAGCATCAATTTCAATCGTGTATTGCAAGGGGCGGTTTAAAAACAGTACTCCTTGCACCGGTGGGTACGTTCCGTAAAGCGCATCCGAAGTATCACTGTTATAACCAAAAAAGGCGTTTTTTGAGGGCAAAGAACTAATATACTCATCCCCTTTAGCACCCAGTTCAAAATCAGTCCAAACACCTGCAAATACCGAATCGTAATTATTAGTAGAGCGGTTAATAAAAGTTAATTCTAAAAAAACAGTGTTGGCTAATGCCGGATTATTGGCATACACATAGGCCAAACCTTGTACTTCAACACCCATAGGCATACCGCCGCTAGCAAAATGTGTATTGGCTTTATCGTTTACAATAAAATATGCAGCTTCGTCGCCCTTTATAAAAGGGTACTCGCCCATTTCGGGTTCATAAATACGGTTAGCGTTGTAATCAACAAACTTTGCCAATACCTGCTTAAAAGGTTGTTGAGTAGGGTTGCTGCCCGGCCAGTGCTTAATACCATCGGGCATTATGTACCCGTTTTTATTATAGTCGGTTTTGTGCGTAGCAATTTCAGCCGCACTTACTTTGTAAATCGAATTCCAAAAAGTACTGTCGCCTGCATTGCCATTAACAGTATCAATAGGACCTGGCCAGAAATCGTTTTTAAGGCTATCGTTTAAACGGGCTGCAATGTGCAGGTTACCGTTGCTTTTCCCTCCAATCCAAAACTGCGAGATGCTTATGGATTTTGTACCTGAGCCTTTTGGAGCCTCAAGCCCCCGATTAAACAAGATACCGTTTGCATTGACGGTAGCATTGAGGTTATTGGAAGATAGTGTTGTAAAATAGGATTGCCCCGCCAACTTAGTTAGCGAGGCAAGAGCCAATATACTTAATGCCGCTTGTTTTAGCATAGGGGCTAAGTACGTATTTTTTTGTTAGAAACGGTAGCGAAGGCCAACACTTACATTAAATGTGCGGAAGCTTTGACGCATACCTGCATTGCTTTGCATTACGTTGGTTAGACCGTGGCTGTAAGTTCCTTCGGCAAGCAACGAGAATTTAGATATGGGGCTGAATTTATATTCGCCACCGATACCTGCCAATAGGCTTAGGCCTGTTGTTGGCTTGTAAGGGTTGTTGCTGCGTATCTCGTGGGCACCGCTTAAGTCAGTATTTAATTGGCTGCCGCGTTGTGAGAAGCGAAGGTTTGCACTGGCACCACCTGTAGCAAACAGGCTGTATTTTTCAGTTCTGAAGAAACTGTACTCTAACTGAACGGGTACATCAATAAAGGTGTACGAGTTATTAGCACTTACAGCAACCCTGCGGGTTTCAGTAACTTGCCTGTATTCAGGGTCGGTGTGGCCAATTACTTGTCCGGTTACAGGGTCGATAATATCACCGATATAAACTTGAGTGCGGGTATAGGTTTGTTCAGCGTTGTAGTTCAATTTTTCACCTACACGGGTGTATTGCAAGCCTACGCGCAACTTCAATGTTTTTGATTTATTAAGGTCTAAGTTAAACCTTGCGCCTACAGTGAACGAAGGGGTGTAGCTTTCAGCTTGTTTTTTAGCTGCAAAATATCCTGCACCAATACCGTTTGCGTTTAAGCTGCGGCCTGCAAAACCTATTCCTGCATACAAATCAGCGGTTAGGCTGTTACAACGTTGTTTTTGAGGCTCAATAGCTTGTTTGTTAGCTTTTTCAGCCGCATCAGTAGCTTCGGTGCCTTCGGTTTCGTTATTAGCGGTTGCTACCGGCTCAGAAACAGGTTGTGCATCGGCAACAACTACTTCTTTTTCTTCATTCGTAAGTGCCGGAGTACTGTTATCAGTTATTGTAGTAGTAGAAGTTGTAACTATAGGGGTTGTATTATTATCTGTTGAAGAAGTTGATTGTGTTGGGTTTGTAGCGGGTGTTACCGTGTGAGAAGTTGCATCGGTACCGCCGCCGTTGTTGCCACCGTTGCGGGTATTACCTCCATCGTTGGTATTTGTGCGGTTTGGTGTTGTATAAACAGTAGTACTGTTTGTGGCAGGCGTGTTAGTGTTTGCAAGGTTTTCAGCAGAAGTAGCGGATGGAGTAGTAGCTACTGCTGCATTGCTGCCGCTTGTTTCGCTATTGGCCACAGGGGTTGTGGTTGTTGATTGCGAAGTAACTACAGCCGTTTGCTGTGTATCAGCAGTGGGGCCAAACCCAATAAATGCTGCAGCACTAATGCCTGCAATTAGCAAGAATGCACCGACCACAGCGGCTTTTCTACGTTTAAAGTAGTTTATCGCTTTGTGCAGCGGTGTACGTTTTGCATCAATACTCTTCCAAACATGGTCAGGTGCGTCTAACGAATAATCGCCCAACTTACTCCTGAACAGTTCATCAATCTTATTAGTCTCCATACTCATTCTGTCAAAATTTTATCTGCTTGTTCAGCAGGTTCCTTAAAGCCTTTTGTATCGTATAATTTTTTTTGCAATTGCTTACGTGCCTTATTTAATTGCGAGCGCGACGTCCCTTCGTTTA
This sequence comes from Bacteroidota bacterium, assembly GCA_008933805.1. NCBI lineage: Bacteria > Pseudomonadati > Bacteroidota > Bacteroidota bacterium. The sequence continues at coordinate 247,632 of WBUH01000003.1, read as the reverse complement.
TGCCCAGCGTATCAGCAATTTCTTTGTGACTATATCCCTCAATGGCATAAAGGTTAAAAACCATTTTATACCCTTCGGGTAAGTCGTTTATCATCACCATCAACTCCTTTTCCGATAACTTATCATATACTCCTGTGTCTTCAGGTATATCGTAATCATCGGCTATTCCAATCTGCTCTTTTTGATAACTGCTTTTGCGATAGTTGCGCAACGCGCAGTTAATCATTATCCTTCTCACCCATCCTTCAAACGAACCGTTGAAAGAGAATTTTTTTATGTTGTCAAATACCCGTATAAAACCGTCTTGCAAAATATCCTCTGCTTCCTGCCTGCTCCTGCAATACCGAAGGCACACCACCAACATCTTGCCTGCATAAGTTTTATATAACTTTTGCTGACAAGTGCGGTCTTCCCGTATGCATCCTTTTATCAACTCCTCTTCGGTCATGAGCTCTTTTCCCCAGGGTAATTTTCTACAAGATACAACAAAACAGGTAAAATGTTGCCTGTGAAACAGGGGATTAAATACAAAAATAAAAAACCTGCCCCGTAGAGCAGGTTTTAAAGAAACCAATAAGAAATGAAAAATTTACTGGACCAGTATTTTTTGGCTGATATAGGTAGTACCTGCAGTACCGCGTACCACATAAATACCTTTTGTTAAGCCTGAAATATCTATTGTTTTTTGGGTGGATAATAACACCTCACGACCACTAATATCAAACAGTGAAACCTTAATATTTTCTTCCTCGGTTTCGATGGTTACTGCGCTTGTTGCAGGGTTGGGATAAATTTTAACAGTTTCAGTAGCGGGATTTTTTACTGAAAGGGGAGGGTTGTTATTTGTCCAGTTGATAAGGCTATCGGCTTGGTCAAACATTTTGCAAAGACTTCCTTTTGCTCCGCCCGTAGCAGCTCTACTCCATAAGTAGGCTAGTGATATTTTTTTAACGCCTCCGGGCAACAGGGTATCTAAGTTTACCGAGCCAAGCATACGCCTGTCTCCGGCTCCAACTCCTGAATTTTGTTCAGTCCAACCGGTATTAGCACAAGGGTTTCCACTAAGCGTATAACGGGTGCGTGAGCCTGTGTTGTAGCCGTTGCCTCCGTAAGTAAGCGGGCTGCCGTCTTTCCAAATACCGCGTGTGTAGCCGTAGTACTGTTCGGCCAACATAGGGTTGCCAATTACACTAAAGTCGCTACCGTATCCCATTGTAGCATACATAGGTTGGTTAATAAACATCACACACATTGCAGCAGGAGTAGTACCGTAACCTATTACTCCTTCGTCGTTATCGTCGCCGTTGTAGGCATAATACATATTGCGTGCAGAATCGGATCCGATGCGGTCATCAGCATAATTACCCAAGTCAAAATCTGTCCAAATACCCGCAAGCACATCATAGTATGCGTTTGAACTTTTGTTGGTGATGTAGTAATCAACAAACACGGTATTGTTTAAATACTCGTTAGTGGCGCTTTTTAGTTGATACATAAAACCGGCTACTTCAACACCTAATTGGCTGCCGCTTGTTTCTCCGTGAAGGGTTTTATCATTATATACAAAAAAGAGTGCTTCATCACCGGGGAAGATGGGGTATTCTAAACCACCGCTAACATCCATTTTGCCATCGTTATTGGCATCGTGAAAAGGAGCTAGTTTGTAAGTGCCATTAGCAGTAGTGTATGATACAGGCCATCTACGCAAGTTGTCTGTCCAAACCCCTTGACGGGCAGAAAGATAATCGGCTTTTGTAATGCGCCATAAAGAATCAAAAGCTACCGAATTCACGGGTGTTCCTGCTAGTTGGTCAATAGGCCCGCTGTGGAAATCGTTTCCCGCTTGGCGATAAGTTTGCGCAGCCATGTGTAGGTTGCCGCCGTTATCAAGCCCGCCTATCCAAAGCGTTGAAGCGTATATTGATGATGGGCCGCCGGGACCTTTTGGGGCTATAAATGCCCCACTGCCTAAACCTATATTATTAAATAGTAAGCCTGCTGTATTAGCTTGGGCTTTTACATTATTTGCTTCTATTGTGGCCGAAACAACAGGTTGGGCTACGCCATGTATTGTGCCAATTACTAAGGCGAAAAGTAATGCAGATAAAGAATAGAGCTTTGTCATAATAGGTAACAATTAGTTTAATATGTCCCTATAACGAAAAAACCCCGTCACATGGTTGTAACGGGGAAACTAACCTATAAACCAATTACTAAGCTGATTGTTGCTTAATAGTTTAACGGGGCGATATCCCATCGAACCGTTGCATGATATATTTCAAATTGAATGCCAATCTTATGTGCAAAACCAAAAAAATATTTTCAAAAGGGGTGAGAAAAGAGACTCATTTTCTGTCACATCCTTTGATAGTTAAGGGTTTGAAAGATTTTTTACTGAAAAGCAAAACGGCATAGAAAATTTTTTATCGGATGAATGATTGAAAAATATCTATTAACGGCAATTAATGGTTAACCACAGCAATAGCCATCCCATCGTATTCCTTTGCTCCAACGGTTTGCAATATGGTGGCTGTAACTTGGGTGCAGTTGCTAAGCCATGTATTAAACCGCTGTACGCCTTTTACTTTCTCATCGGTGCTGTTTGCATCAAGTACTTTGGCATTGCGTATAATATTATCGGCAACTATTATGGTACCGGGTCTAGCCAGTTTTAATGCCCATTCAAAGTACTCAACATAAGGAGGTTTGTCGGCATCAATAAAAATCATATCAAAAGGGGCACGCTGTTCAGCGGCAATTTGAGGAAGAATATCCAAGGCATTGCCCACACGAATTTCAACCGTGTTTTCAAGTCCTGCGTTTTTAATGTTGTTTTGGGCGATGAGGGCGTGTTCTTCGCTGTACTCAATTGAGACTACTTTCCCGTTTTGAGAGACCGATCTTGCCAGCCAAATGGTGCTATAACCACCCAATGTGCCCAGCTCTAAAATGTTTTTAGCATTGCACATTTTGGCCAATACTTGCAACAGTTTGCCTTGCACGGGCGAAATGCTGGCGTTGTCAATATTATTACTGGCTAATGATTGCAGGGTGTTTTTTAAAGCAGAGTCTTCAGGGGCAAGTAGTTGGCCAATGTAGCCATCTACCTGTTCAAAAATTGTATTATCCATAGTTTGCAGTTGTAACTGCAAATGTATTGAGAATGGATTTATCCGGCTGCAATATGTTTTGCTTTAAGGTAGTTAACGGCCATGCGTATTTGCCCGTACGAAACCGAATCTCCTAATTCTTCTTTAATGGGTTTTGCTTGGTCGCCACCCAATTCATTAATCAAGCGGGTAAGCTGGTCAAGCAATTCACTGCTCATAAAATCAAGAATATTCACCTCGCCCGTGCTTATGTATTCGGCCAAATGGCCTTCGATGGTGCTTTCGGCCATGCTGCGTTCTGCGGCAATTTCTGAGACTGTTTTCCCTTCTTTGTATAATCCAAGTGTGATGCGGTTGCTTTCGCCCTTCTCAGCCTTTTTACCTTTTTCTACGGTGATTTTTTCAACGGGTGCTTGCAGAGTAGGCACTTCAAAGTGCATATCGCCGAAAGTTATTTTTTCAATATCGCGTATTTTGGCCCATACCAGTTTCTCCAGCTCAGCCAAATCGCCTAAGTATTGTTTTACCTTAGGTTTCAATTTCAGTAGCGAGTGTATTTCGGTAATCACACTCACAATATCATTGTTAAGAGTGTTGGCAAAGTACTGTTTGGCTTTGGTAACGCGCTCGTTTAGCAAGGTTTCGTCAATAGGCTTGTTATGGAAAATGTATTTTAGCTGTGCCATAAACTTGCCCGCTACCTCGTTTTGTTCGGCTGCTTTTTCAACCATACCGCGCACCAGCACGTGAAGTTTTTCTTTTTCAGGAAGGTTTTTTGCACGGGTGATTTCGTAAAACGCATTTAAGCGGCTAAGCAGTTTATCCCAGCTAAAGGTATTGATAAGCACTTGGGCGGCATAGGCAGGCTTTTCTTGCTCCAGCACACGTAATACCTCGTCCATGCTGTTTTCTTGGGTGGCAAACTGTATAATGCGTTCGTCGCTTTTTATACTTTGCCCGCTAATGCGCGATAGCAGGGTAACGCCGTCAAGTGTGCGACAACGGCTTAGTGCCACATATACTTGCCCTGCGGCAAACGACTGGCCTGCATCAATCACAGCCCTGTCAAAGGTTAGCCCCTGACTTTTGTGAATGGTGATGGCCCACGCCAGCCTAACGGGGTATTGTGTGAAACTGCCTATTTCTTCTTCTTCAATTCGGTTGGTATCGTTGTTTACTTTGTAGCGGATGTTTTGCCACTTCTCTTTTTCAAGTTGTAACTCGGTGCCGCTGCCTTCCAGTTCAAGGGTTATTTTGCCATCGCTGATTGCTTTAACTGTAGCCAGTTTTCCGTTGAAATAGCGTTTTTCAACATCGTTTTTAATAAACATTACCTGTGCCCCAACTTTTAGCGTCAGTTTTTCCTCAGTAGGGTAGGCCTTGTCTGAAAAATCTCCTTTCACATCGGCAGTAAACGTGTACAGTTCTCCGTCTAATTGGTTAAGCTGTTGCTGGTTTATTTGGTCGGCTTTATAGTTGTGGGTGCAAAGGGTAATTGTATTTTCCGAAGCATCCTGCATTTCGGGCTGGTAGTGTTCTTCCAGCAATTGTAAGTCCCACTCTTCAACCTCGTTGTTTCGTATATTATTCAGCAGGTTGATAAAACGTTCCTCGTTTTGGCGGTATATCTTTTTCAGTTCAATAAACAGCGGAGGGTTATCACGTATCACCTTTGCGCTAAAAAAGAAGGGACTTTCGTATTCGTTGCGTAATAAAGGCCACTCGCTATCACTCACCACGGGTGGAAGCTGAAACAAATCACCTATTAATAACACTTGCACACCGCCAAACGGGGTGCTACGGTTTTGGCGATAGTGACGCAAAATATCGTCAATAGCATCCAGCATATCCGCCCGCAGCATACTCACTTCGTCAATAATCAGCAGTTCAAGGTCTTTGAGCAGACCTATTTTATCGCTGTTAAAACGGATTTTACTAAGTAAATCGTGGCGGTTGGTAGTTGCTCCGTTGTTAAAGAAACCTTCGGAGATATAGGGGATGAACGGTAATTGAAAAAATGAATGCAGCGTAACTCCGCCCGCATTAATAGCTGCAACTCCCGTGGGTGCCGTAGTTACAGTTTGTTTGCGCGTATGTTGTTGTACGTATTTAAGAAAAGTGGTTTTACCTGTTCCCGCTTTTCCGGTTAAAAAAAGGTTACAGGCAGTATTGTTTACAACATCAAAGGCTATATCAAAAAGGGCATTTTCTGAATCGGGGAGCATGGCTCAAAAGTAGGGGGATTAATCGCGGGTGTCAAGTGCATAGCTATTTATGTGCCAAGTGGCAGCTAACTATCGCTTTAATACCATTGTTTAGTGAAAAGTAAATGTACTCTTTACGGGGTAAAGAGAAGTAGGAAGGCTGCTAATAGTGCGTGTTATACAATTTTTACAATGCCGTTTTTAATGGCAAAGATTACCAACCCAACACGGGTACGAACGTTTATTTTTTGGAATAGAGAGTCGCGGTAACCATCTACAGTACGCACGCTCACGTTCATACGCTCGGCAATATCCTTGTATGAGTAATCGTGGCAAACAAGTTCTAAGAAGTTTATTTCACGCTGGGTAAGTTTTTCAATGGTGCTGGCCTCTTTGTCCCACTTGGTGTGGTAGTTAATTGAGTTAGCCATTGTTTTTGAAACATAATCAGAGTAATAATAACCTTTAGTGTGCACATCTTCTAAGGCCGTAAGCAATTCCTCAGGTTCTGAGTCTTTAAGTACATAGCCCCTTGCACCCAGTTTAATCATTTTGATGATAGCAGGCTCATCATCATTCATAGTTACTGCTATAATACGCACCGTTGGGTTGTTTTTGCGCAACTTTCCGGCAACTGTATAGCCGTCTTGTCCGGGCATATTCACATCCAAAAGCACAATATCGGGTTCTCCCTTTTCGTCAATCAAATCAAAAAGTTGGTTGCCGCTTTCGGCCTCAAAAAGTATTTCGTATTTGTCGTCAGATTCTATTAAACCGGCCAACGCCCTACGGAACAAGGTATGGTCGTCAACCAAAGCAATTTTTATGGCCATATAGGTTAGGTACTATTTGTTTATTTAGGTTGCACAATAGGGCTTTTTTGTGTGTTTATTTCAATTTTTACCCTTGTGCCGGTATCTCCAGAACTCTCCAAAGTTAATAATCCGCCGATAATTTTCACCCTGTTCTGCATATTCTTTAACCCATTGCCCGAATCGCCTGCGGCCCTTTGTGTTACTGCCGATGGGTCAAATCCCTTGCCGTCATCAGTCACCGTCATCACCAATACGTCTGTACTATAGTTTAAATTTACGGTAAGTGTGGTTGCTTCGGCGTGTTTAATAGTATTATTAATAAGTTCTTGGGTAATCCTAAAGAGTACAATTTCCATTTTAGGGTTAAACTTCTCAGGTTCGCCCTCAGTGGTTAATTCAGTTTTCAGAAATCCGGTGTTCTGCACCCTGTCCATTTCGAGTCTCAGCGCTTCATACAGCCCAAAATCCGAAATAAAATCTTGCGAAAGGGTTTTTGATATGCTGCGCATATCGCTGATTACGCCCGATACCTGAGTTCGTACCAAGCCAATAAGTTCTTCTTCCTCCTGACCTTTAACCATGCGGCTAAGCTTTGATAGGTTAAGCTTTATTACCGACAGCATTTGGCCTAAGTTGTCATGAATTTCTGCCGATACGCTGCCCAGTACTTGCTCTTGCAACTCTATTTGTGCTTGGCTAAACTCTTCTTGTAGTTTTTGTACTTGGCGTTTATGGTTAAAAGCCCGTCGTTGGTGAAGGAATAAAAATAACACGATAAAGGATACCAACAGCAAAAGCAGTATGGTACCGGCTATAATGGTTACTATTATTTCTGACTCTGGGGTTTGCACAAGAAAGCGATACTATAAATGAGGTTTAAAAATAAATTCAATATAGAGTTTATGGCCCAAATTTTCTTACTTAAATCAGCAGGGAAGTTAGAGTGTAAATCGTATAATCCATGTATAAGAAATGAACCCACTGAATAAAAGAGCAAGCCTGTACTAATCCATAGCATGGGTTCTCGGTACAAACTGGTAGTCTCTACTTTTTGTAACAGCTCAAAAAAGTATAAAAGAGTGATAATAATGAGCGAAATACGGCCAACAATAATGGTGTAGGTGTTGAATTTGTTTAGGCCTTGTATGAATAAAAGATTTACGAGATAAACGCTTGTAATTAGTACAATAGCGTATTTAGTTATGTTCTTGAATTTTTTGTTTGTAAATGCCTTATAATAAATCAAAGGCATAATAAAAAACTCAACAATTCTTAAGGGGTTGTAAATATGGATATTGTACCACTGGTTGTATGAGTAGTAAACGCAAACCAGTTCTTTAACTGTAGTAATGATTAAATATAAGCTCAAAAGCCTTAAGCTGGTGTCAAGGCTTTTGAGTTTAAAAAATGCTAATAAAGTCGGGATAATTACCGACAGCGTTGTTACATATGCAAAAATAGAATAGAATCCCAAGAACTTAATTAATTAAAGGTTTGCTAAAGTTGATGGGTTTAATGCGTTAGACACACCACATTGTGCAGGGCAGGGAACACCGTCGTCCAAGATTTTGTCCATTTCGCCAAGCATGTCGTTTTCATTTGCGGTTGCACCAACCAAAACAAGCGAAAAATCAATCACGCTCGATTTAGGGTCAACAGTTGTAACCACTCCTCCGAAATAGCAACGGATACCAACGCAATCAGTTTGGTTCAAAATGTCTAGTAGTTTGTCTTTACCAAAAAAAACCGCTTTTCTTGTTCTGCCATTACCTAAAAAAGTGTTGCGGAAAGTTTCTGTCATAGCTGCGCCAGCGGTTAGCGTGATAAAAGATCCTTCAGTGCCGTTAAATGCCATAATTTTAAATATTAAGTTATAAGTTTTTCCGCCCACTAAAGTATAAAAATTAAACTTAAAGTTGCTAAGTTTTTATTCGTTATTTAAAATCGAAATTTTTATAATATAATGATTTACAGGTTATTGAAATATATTTCATGTCAAAAATGGGTGGTTACACCTAAAGCAAATACCGTTTTATAACGGTAATCTTAAACTAGTTTAACATACACTTTATTAAACGAATGTTATTTAAATTGATGTTGCAACTTCATCGAATAATTCTTTTTATACCAAAAAGAATACGTATCTGTTTTTATATTCGCGTTTAAACCAATTATATAGTTACATGCGTAAATTTTCGCTATTCTTTTTAGGGTTGCTGATTGCCCTAAGCGTTACGGCCCAAAAATCTAAGATTGATGAAGGTTGGCAAAGTTTTTACAACAACAACAGTGCTAAGGCTCTTGAGTTGTTTTTGGAAGCCACCCGCGATGCAAGCACTGCTGAAGAGGCACATCTTGGTCTTTGTTTTGTTTACCACGATGAAGGTTATGCCGATTACGCATTAGAAAGTTTTCAAAACTTTTACAAAATATCCGCCAACCCATATCCTTATATGGATGTACTCTGGAATACCTCGGCAGTTGCCAATGGCGGAGGGGTAAAGGATAAAAAGAGGCTTAAGTTTTTAAAAAGCCTGTTAAAAGACCCAAAACTACCCGGAAACTTAAAAGCACGTTTGCACTCAACACTGGGAGACCACTTTGAGTCTCAAGGGGAGTTTAGTGATGCCAAAAAAGAGTTTGAACAAATAGGTTCAATTACCAAATGGATGTGTGTGGGTTCTTTTGAAAATATTTCGGCCAGTGGTTTTGATAAAGACTACGAGCCTATTAAGAATCCCAAGGTTAGTACTCAATTCAAAAACAAGTTAGGCGCAAAGGTTAACTGGTTTACGCTGTATGATGTACGTTTAGACCGCTGGGTTGACCTTGAGTATTACTTTTATGCAGGAAACTCGGTTATATACTCACAAAACTTTGTAAACTCTCCTACTGAGCAAAAAGTACACTTACGTTTTGGTGTTTCCGGCTCAATCAAAGTGTGGTTGAACGATCAATTGATTTTGAGTGAAGCTGAGGAGCGCAATAATGATTTTGACAGCTATTGGGTTGAAACTACGCTTAAGAAGGGTTACAACCGTGTATTAGTTCAAGTGGGAGAAAGTGAGGCTGATAATTCGAACTTTTTAATGCGTATTACCGACGAAAACGGTGAGAACATACAGGGATTAACATTTGCGGATAGGGATGATAAGGAGTATGATAAATCTCCTGTTGAATTTAAGGCAATCAATCCTTCATACTTCGAATTTTTTGAAAAGAAAGTTGAGCAAGATCCATCGTTTGTAAACCTTATTTTATTAGCTAGGGCATACAGCGACCGTGATATGCGCTACCAAGCCCGCAAGGTGCTTACCCGTGCTCAGGAAATGGCTCCTAAAAGCAGTTATGTGGTGCTTAAACTGATAAGTGTTTATCAGAGTGAGGGCAATAGAACAGCAATTGCAAAGGCTATTGAATGGCTGAAGGAGAACGATAAAGACAACATTGTTTCGTTGGATATGCTTTATGACGAGGCAGTGGAGAATAAGAACTATACCAAAGCCGACTCTTTACTAAAGAGTATTGAGGCAGTTGTTGGCAGCAATGCCGAGATGGTGTATGAAAAGAAAATGAACCTGTATGGTGCCCAAGAGAAAAACGAGGAGTTGATAGGTGTTATTGAAATGGCCTATGACCGTTATCCTGATAATTACCTTTTTGTATTGTATAAAGCACTGATTGAAAAATCTAAAAACAACAACGGCGGGGCTATTAAGGTGCTTAAAAAGTACACTAAAAAATACTACAACATCAGTATTTTAAAGCAAATAGCACAAATACATTTTTCAAGCGGTAATGTGTATGAAGGGTTGGATATATACAGACAACTTGTAGCCGATAACCCTATTGGGGTTGGCTTGCACTATGAGTTGGCCGATATATATATGCAAATTCAAAATTATAACGGCGCAATAGATTTGCTGAATAACATGGTAAGGATAGCACCAACCATAAGCAGGTATTGGGAATTAAGGGGCAAATGCTATGCTGAGAAGAAAGACCATATCGCGGCAAAAACAAATTATGTAAGGGCTATTGAGTTGAGCCCTACAAACTTTGGTGCTCGTACAAAAACAAGGGAGCTTGACGGACAAGAGGCCGATGTGTTTAAAAACTTCCCTGAGATAGATGTGTACAAAGCATTTAATGAAGGCGGCAGCGCAACAGACTATCCAGATGATAACAGTGCTATTTTGGTAAATGCTGTGCAGCGTGTTGTATATGGTGATGGGGTTTCTGAAGAAAAGCACATTTTGGTTGTGAAAGTACTTAATAAGGCTGGTATAGATGTATGGAAAGAGTATCGTGTACCTTATTATTCAACACAGGATGTAACCATTGAGAAGGTTGAAGTTCTTAAGGCAAACGGAACCAAATTGGAGGCTGAAAGTGATGGTAATAGTGTAGTGTTTACCAACCTTGAGGCAGGTGATGGTATCCACATTACTTACAAGATTGAGAACTACCAAACCGGTAAGCTTGCCCCACACTTTACCGATAAACACTATTTTGAGCTGTTTTACCCTGTTAAATACTCATCGTACTCGTTGTTAATTGACACAAGTATTAAGTTCAGGCACAAGTTTTCAAACAAAGGGTTCGCGCCTATTAAAAACTTTGTTAAACCAGAGTCAGACACAGTAGTTAAGTCTAAAGAGCTATTCTCAGGAGATTTAACTTCAAATAAAACTGTGATGGACGGATATACCATGTACCAATGGGAAAAGAGGGATATCCCGGCGATTAAGAGTGAGTCGTACATGACTGACTTGGTGGATTACGGTGAGGTGTTGTTTATCTCATCATTCCCTGATTGGAAGTTTATATCAAACTGGTACTCTGATTTGGCTAAAACAAAGGCAAAATCAGACTTTGAGGTAAAAGAAACCGCGCAAGAATTGTTTAAAGGCAAAGAAAACCTTAGCAAACTTGAGAAGGTGATGCTTATTCATGATTACATTGTTAAGAACATTCGTTACAGCTTAGTATCGTTCCGTCAAAGTGGTTTAATTCCTCAAAAGGCATCCAAAGTTATCAATACACGTGTGGGCGATTGTAAAGACGTTTCTACATTATTTGTAGCTCTTTGCCGCGAAGCAGGTATTGATAGCGTTCGTTTGGTATTGATTAATACTCGCGACAATGGTCAAAAAGACCTTTTACTGCCTTCAATTGATTTTAATCACTGTATTGGTAATGTTACGGTTGACGGTAAGGAATATTTTGTTGAATTAACTTCTGATAAGAATGGTTTTACATCTCATCCTACTGTACTTAAAAACTCGTATGCGTTAAAAATATACGATGAGTTAGAAGGAACCAGCCAAGAGCCTTTTTATTTAGCGCCTCCTACAGCAATTCCTGACAATATTATTCGTGTTACCGATGCCCAGTTTAGCGGCAAAGAGATGACGATAAACACAAAAACCACAAAATATGGTGATTGGGCCAGCGACGTGCGTCATCAATATGCTGATATACCTGAAACCGAACGACGTAAGAAACTGTTGCAAAACCTAACCGGGGATAACTCAAGCATTAAGTTGAACACGTATAAGTTTAATGATTTGGAAGCTATAAGTGATTCTATTGTTTATGATTACAATTACACTATCGGTAATACAGTTACTCAAATTACCGGGCTTAACATTTTTAGTTTTCCATGGTCTACTAAGTTTTCGTCGATAGCATTCTTGTCTAGCGAAGAAAGGAAATACCCTATCAGAGTTTGGGGATACCTGCAATACAATGTTTCAGAAGAGACAATATCGCTAACCCTTCCTGAAGGAACAAAACTAGCTGAATTACCGGCTAATGTGCACCTAAAATGCAATGCGGCAGAGTATACCGTTACTTATAAAGTAGTGGGTAATAAAATTGTTGCTAAGCGCACTGTACGTATTTTGGCTGATATAGTGCCTGTAGCGGAATACAATGAATTTAAGAAGTTTTTTGAAAAGGTGGTAGAAGAAGATACCCGCCAGTTAGCATTTAAATGAGAATAATGTCTCTTAAACAAAAAGCCCGCCTTGCAAAGCAAGGCGGGCTTTTTATATTAATGGGTATAGTAATTACTTCAAAATTTCAGTAGCAAGGGCGTTTAATATATCAAATGCCCTTTTTGATGAAGGAGCTTGGCAGTAGGTGCGCAACACAGGTTCGGTACCGCTGGCACGTATCATTGTCCATTCACCATTGCCTAAGTGGAATTTCCAACCGTCAATGTCTTCAACGCTCTCAATAGCAATTGAACCAAAGGCGTTGTAGTTACCTTCTTTGCAGTTGGTAAGCACTTTTTGCTTTTGCTCTTCGCTAATGTGGTGGTCGATGCGCTCCATTGCAAAAGGACCTACAATGGCGTACACTTCTTCAATCAACTCATCAAGGCTTTTGCCTGTTTTTGCCATGTATTCAAGCAAGGTAAAGCCCATCCATAGGCCGTCGCGCTCAGGTATGTGGCCTTTAATGGCTATACCGCCGCTTTCTTCTCCACCCACCAATACATCGTCTTCAACCATGTATTCGCAAATGTATTTAAAGCCTATTTTGGTGATAATAGCTTCTAACCCAAGATTTTTGCAAAGGTCTTTAATCTTATCAGTGCAACTGAAACTAACGGCTACTTTGCCGCCTAAATTTTTGTGTTTCACCAAATAGTTAATCAGCAACAGGATGATATGGTGCGAGTCGATAAACTTACCTTTGGCGTTATACAAGCCAATGCGGTCAGCATCGCCATCGGTAGCAAGTCCAAAATCAATATCACCCGCCGCTTTAATGGTTTCGCTTAACTCGGTAAGGTTTTTATCAATCGGTTCAGGGGCTTGGCCGTCAAAACCGGGGTTGTTATCGCAGTGTAGGAAAGTAGCATCCGGAAACAAGCGACGCATTACGTTTTGGCCGGCACCGTACATTGCATCGTAAGCAATCTCAATACCTGAGTTGCGAATCAAATCCAAATCAAAGTTCTTCTCAACGTGGGCAATGTACTCAGCTTCCAAATCAATATACTCAATCAACCCTTTTGCAATATAATCTGCAACGGTTTCATTGGGTACGGGCATTGCATCGGGTATCAGGCTTTCTACCTCATCAATCATGGCGGGGGTAGCAGGGCCGCCGTAGCCTGCTTTTATCTTATATCCGTTGTAGCTGGGCGGGTTGTGGCTGGCTGTGATGATAATACCAGCTGAGGCTTTGCGGCTGTTAGTACCCAACGATATCATCGGGGTGCTCACAAACTCTTTAGCCAAATATACTTTTATACCTTTTTGTGCAAGTATTACTGCGGTGGCTTCAGCAAACATTTCGCCTGCAAAGCGGCAATCATGGCCTACAACGGCGCTGGCACCGGGGTAGTTTTTGGTAAGCCAAAGGGCGGTAGCTTCAGCTACACGGGCAACATTATCCAAGGTGTATTCTTTGGCAATAATGGCGCGCCAGCCGTCGGTTCCAAACTTAATTTTTTCGTTCATCGTATTAGTCGTATTTAACGTATTCGGTTATCTGTGTCCAGAAGTAATTTTCCAGTGCTCTAATATACTTGCCCGATTGTGCGGGGGGTATATCCTGCGTGTTAATTTTTTTCAACAAGTAATCAAAACTCTTAGTAGCGAGTATGGTTTTCAGGTCTTGAAAATCAACTTTCAACCGGTAATCAGTAAATCGTTGTATGGGTATAGGCGGCAATGCAAAAGCATTGAAATAAAGTACCACGTGCAATGAGCTGCTTTGTGTTGTTGAGCCTGTTTTTTCCCATACTTCGGTAACTTCGATATTACTTACTGAAAAATTGAAATCGTGGTTCAGGTGATTAAAAATGCGAGTACCGCCGTTGTTAAAGAAAAACTCGGGGTTATCGTTTAAAAAGTTATTGATGGTTTTGTAGAAATACTCGCTGCGGGCTGATTTTACAATCTCGTACACCACCAGTTTTTGAGCAGGTAGAGCTGTTTTGCCAACAATCTTCTTCTTTTTGTTAAACGCCTTATCCTTTATCTGTAAGGCTTTTATCAGGTTATCTTTAAAGGTGTTGGTGCCAAATTGCACCACGTTAAAGTGATAGTTGCGGCTATACAAAGCGGTGTAAAAAGTGGTATTGTTACCGCCATTGGCATTAGAGGCAATAATGCTATCTTTTAGCAAAGTTGCCATTTCTTCCATATCCACAAAGCCGTATGAAACAGGTTCTCCCTTTTCGTTTTTGTTGATGAATGAAAAGCCTATAATCTCAAACTTGGTGCGTTTGCGGTTACTGCTCCATATCTCGTACAAAAACAAATCGTTAGCATTGGTAAACTGCGTATTGCTGTTTTTCTCAATACTTTGCAGGGCATCAAAACTGATGTTGATGTTTTTTGCGGGAGAATCCCAAAGGGTTACCTGCTTTTTTTGCAGCAGTCCGTACACCAGTTGGGGTACTGAAGTAACCAAATTAAACCCGAAGGTGTCTTTTTGGTCGTTTTTACCCAAGTGGGTAAGTACGGGCATATCTCTGTAAGCAAAGCAGCATTGCCATGCTACAATAAAAAATACAAGTATGCCCGTTCTTTTATGCAATAGTGGTTTATTTAAACGCCTGTATGCCGGTAATCTCGTTACCTAATATAAGCAAATGTATATCGTGTGTACCCTCGTAGGTAATAACCGATTCAAGGTTAGCCATGTGGCGCATAATAGGATATTCACCGGTAATACCCATACCGCCAAGCATTTGGCGAGCTTCGCGGGCTATTTGCAAGGCCATATCTACGTTGTTGCGTTTAGCAAGCGATATTTGGGCAGCCGTAGCTTTACCTTCATTCATTAAATTACCTAAACGCCAGCATAGCAACTGTGCTTTGGTGATTTCGGTAAGCATTTCGGCCAGTTTCTTTTGTTGCAATTGGAAACCACCGATGGGTTTGCCAAACTGCACACGCTCTTTTGAATAACGAACGGCAGTATCGTAGCAATCCATAGCAGCACCCACAGCACCCCAGCTAATACCATAGCGGGCACTGTTTAGGCAGGTTAGCGGGCCTCGCAAACCTTCAACTTCTGGGAATATATTTTCTTTTGGTACTTTAACGTTGTCAAACACCAACTCACCGGTGGCGCTTGCGCGCAACGACCATTTGTTGTGGGTTTCAGGTGTGGTAAAGCCTTCCATACCGCGTTCTACTATAATACCGCGTATTTTTCCGGCTTCGTTTTTAGCCCACACTACAGCTACATCAGCAAATGGGGCATTGCTAATCCACATTTTGGCACCGTTTAGCAAGTAATGGTCGCCCATATCTTTAATATTGGTTTCCATACCGCCGGGGTTACTACCGTGGTTAGGCTCAGTAAGGCCAAAGCAGCCCATCATTTCGCCGGTGGCAAGTTTAGGAAGGTATTTACGACGGTGCTCTTCAGTACCGAATTTATAAATGGGGTACATTACCAATGAACCTTGCACTGATGCAGTACTGCGCATACCGCTATCGCCACGTTCAATTTCTTGCATCAACAAACCGTATGCGATATAATCCAAACCGCCACAACCGTATTCGGCAGGCAGTTGCGGACCAAATGCACCAATTTCTCCCATACCTTTTACAATGTGGTTGGGGAAAATATTGCGTTGGGCACAATCTTCAATAATGGGGCTTATTTCGCGCTTCACCCAATCACGGGCAGTGTTTCGTATTAGTTTATGCTCTTCGGTAAGCAAGTCATCAATTTCATAAAAATCAGGTGCAGTGAAAAGGTCTTGCTTATTGCTTCGTTGAATCTCGGGGTGTTCGCTAAAATTTGGCATCTCTTTACATTGAGTTTGGTGCAAAAGTAATAAAAAACAGAGGCTTTTGTTTGTAGTATGCTCATAGGTTTAACATCCTAACAGGGTATCTTCAAACAAATTGCTTTTATTTGCGTTGATTTTATAAAATTGGGATAAAGTTTTAGGAAACGCTTAATATGATAGTTGCACCAATCCCTGAGAACGAGGCGGAACGCTTGAACGAACTTAAAAATCTTCAGATACTCGATTCTCCCGAAGAGCAAGATTATGATGATGTGGTAAAACTGGCATCTGCAATTTGCAATACCCCCATGTCGTTGGTATCCTTAATTGATTCGCAACGACAATGGTTTAAAGCAAGGATTGGTATTGACGACCCTGAAACCAACCGGGATGTTGCATTTTGTGCCCATGCCATATTGAACGATGAATTGATGGTGGTACCTAATGCCATCGAAGATGAACGTTTTTTTGATAATCCCTATGTGATTAATAATCCCAATGTGAGGTTTTATGCAGGGATGCCGCTGGTAACCAGAAGCGGTTTCAAAATAGGTACATTGTGTGTGCTTGACTCGCAACCCCGTGAACTTACCGAAGACCAAAAATTTGCATTGAAAACATTGGGTAAACAGGTGATAAATATGCTTGAGCTGCGTTTGAAAAACCAGCGATTGAGCAAGCTGAACAGTTTACAAAATAAGTTTCTGGCTATTATCAGCCATGATGTACGCAACCCCTTAGTGTCAGTTAAATCCATGATTGATATGATGGATAGCGAAATGATAACTGCCGATGATTTTAAAGAACTATCAGGCAAGTTGGGTGAACACGTTTCGCATACGGTGGATTTACTGAATAACCTGATTGACTGGGGTATATCACAAACCAAAGGTGATAAGCTGGATTTAGGCATGGTGAAGGTGAGTGAAATTATTGATAGTGAATATACCCGTATAAACCCCGTTGCGACAGAAAAGAAACTGGAGCTTATTAATAAAGTAGGTAAAGAAGATGCGGTAGTGGTGCTGGCCGATGCAAATATGCTGAAGTTCATTATCCGCAATTTGATAACCAACGCTGTTAAGTTTACGGCACAAGGAAGTGTTTCAATTTCTTTGGATGATACCGCGCACGGTTGGGTGCTTAGTGTGAAAGACACAGGTGTGGGTATGAGTGAGGAGCGACAAAAGAAACTGTTTAACTGGGAAAACCGCTTTACAACCAACGGAACAAATAACGAAGCCGGCTCAGGACTTGGCTTATTGATGTGTAAAGAATTTGCTGAAAAGCATTTGGGTGGCATCGACATTCATAGTACTGAAGGTGTAGGGACTACTTTTAAAGTGGCAGTGAACACAAGATTTATGCTGGTGTAACACAAACAGCAATTCATCTTTTTTCTTTACTATTGTTCAACTTGCTGAAAAAGAGGCATTGTAAAGAATGAAGAAACTATTTTTCATTATCATTTTTATTGGAGCGTGTGTTATTACCAACGCTCAGTCGGATAACGTTATCGGGTTCGGGCGTAAAAGCGGCGGGTTGCCGTATAATCCCTTATTAAAACCCTTTTATCACGGGGTTGCATCCGGCGACCCTTTGCCCGACGGGGTAATTATTTGGACAAGAGTAACCCCCGATGCACCCAATGAAACCATCACCGTAGAGTGGCAAATGGCAACCGATACAGGCATTACTGCTGTGGTGAAATCGGGTACCATTACAACAGATTCAACCAAAGATTTTACCGTAAAAGTGGATGTGAGCGGATTATCACCCGCCACTACCTACTATTATGTGTTTAAGGCAAAAGGCATCTACTCAACCATTGGCCGTGCCCGCACTGCACCTATGGGCAATGCAAGCCACCTGCGTTTTGGGGTGGTATCGTGCAATAATTACGAAGCAGGTTTTTTTAACTCGTTTAATAGCTTAAGTGTACGCAACGACATAGATGCTGTTATTCATTTGGGAGATTATATTTATGAGTATGCTGCCAAGCAATACGGTGACAGTACCACAAGCCGTTTTGTACAACCTGAAAACGAGGCCGTAACCGAAGCAGATTACCGTACCCGTTACTCGATGTATCGATTGGACGCTGATTTGCAACGCGCCCACCAACAACATACTTTTATTAGTATTTGGGACGACCACGAGAGCGCCAACGACTCATACAAAGACGGGGCACAAAACCACCAGACAGGGGAGGGTAATTGGCAAACCCGCAGGGCTATCAGCCGTAAGGTGTATTTTGAGTGGATGCCCATACGCAACGATGTTGACAATAAGGTATACCGAACTATTAAGTACGGCGATATGGCCGATTTGATTTTGCTGGATGCCCGCTTAGAAGGCCGCACCAAACCCCCTGCAAATTTTGACGACCCCGATATACCCCAACGTGCTATGTTAGGCACTGCCCAATACCAGTGGTTTATTAATGAACTGAAAACCTCATCGGCTAAGTGGAAAGTGGTGGGTAACCAAGTATTGTTTTCTGATTTAAATGTGGGCTTTTCAGCACGCAATTCACAAGGGTTTCCATCACCAAGCGATATAAACGCCATCCGCGAGGTTGAGAGGGTTTTTATTAATACATGGGAAAGTTACCCCACAGAGCGGGATGCAATTATTGATACGATTGAACAAGGTGGGATAAAAAACGTGGTGATTTTAACAGGCGATTCGCACATGAGTTGGGCGTTTGATGTTACCAAGCAGCCTGCTATTTATCCTAATCCGCAGGCAAATAATTATGCAAGCCCTTCGCCTACTTATACTGCAAGCACCGGGCAAGGCTCGGTAGCGGTAGAGTTTTGTGTCCCTTCCATTTCATCGGCCAATATGGATGAACGTGTTGGGGTGCCTGTGGCCGCCCAATTTGAGCAGTGGGTGAGTAATCCCATCTCTTTTTTAAACAACAGTCACTACAACCCTCATTTGAAATACGCCGATGTTGACCGCCACGGCTATTTTATTTTAGACCTGAAAGACGATACTGCGCAAGCCGGCTATTATTATGCTGATAAGATTAACGCGCCTACTACAGTAGAAAATTTTGGTAAAACGGCCTATACCATTACCAACACGGGCAGGGTGCAAGTATCGGCCAATGCTCCATTACCCAAAGCAAAACAAGAAATACCTGCTCCGGCCAAGCTGCCGTTGCCCGTTGCTGTGCAAGGGGTTGAAAATGCAGTGGTGTTTTATGCCTACCCCAATCCTACAAGCAATACATTCACGCTTCAATACGGCGTAATTAAAAACGGAGCGGTAAAAATTACTGTATATACTGTTGAGGGGAAGGTCGTTTCGCATTGGCAGCAACAACAAGAAGCAGGGTTGTATAATTACACGTTATCTGTTGTAGGTTTAGCAGAAGGACTTTATACGTATGTGTTTGAGAATGCCGGGAAAGTAGCAACGGGTAAGTTTTTGGTACGATGATACTTGTACAGTGATACAAAAAATAAACCCACTACTATCTCCCGACGCAGTGGGTTTCCTATTAATAATCCCTGAAAAAACTAAATGGCTTAAACATTACTTTTTCTATCATTAACCTTTTCCTTAGGTTTAAAAAGTAGCCAACTCAATCATACGCATACCATTTACATACTGTGCTAGTGCCACCAGTACTGCAACGAGTTGTTAAATGAGTTGTAAGTATACTCTCAATGAGCGTCCCTTCTTATCCGTCGCAATTTCTTTCTGCACCTGTGGTTAGCATCAATCAACAATACAAAGTTGGGGCTTAAGAGCTTGTTGGTGTATGAGATACGTCAGCAACAAATATGATTTTTGTCACCTGCCGAAAATAAATTGTAATGAAGTATGGGGAGAATTAATCAAGGTTTAGCTTGTCGGCCACCAAGTAATTGTTACGGTCGTGGCTGCCGCGGCTAATCATTTCGCCCAAAAAGCCTGCTAAAAATAACTGCACACCTGCAATAAGGGCAGTAAGGGCAAGATAAAACCAAGGATTGTCAACCGCATCGCGCACGGGTTCATGGGTAATCCATGAGTGGTAGGCTTTGTTGCCCAGCAAATAGATGGTGATGGCAAAACCAATAAAGAAGGAAACAATGCCTATGCTGCCGAAAAAGTGCATAGGACGTTTGCTGAATTTTGCCATGTAGGTGATAGACAGCAAATCGAGGAAGCCGTTCACAAAACGGTTCAACCCGAATTTTGACGTACCGTATTTGCGGGCACGGTGCTGCACTACTTGTTCACCAATTTTTTTAAACCCTGCGTTTTTGGCAATCACAGGAATATAGCGGTGCATTTCGCCGTACACTTCAATGGCTTTTACCACCTCGTTGCGGTACGATTTAAGGCCGCAGTTAAAGTCATTCAATTGTATACCGCTCATGCTGCGGGTAGCTGCATTAAACAGTTTGGTGGGAAGTGTTTTGGTAATAGGGTCGTAGCGTTTCTTCTTCCAACCTGAGATAAGGTCGTAACCTTCGTCTTTTATGCGGCGATATAAATCGGGTATTTCGTCGGGACTGTCTTGCAAATCTGCATCCATGGTAATTATCACATCCCCTTGCGCATTGTGAAAACCCACATTTAGCGCAGCAGATTTACCATAGTTTCTGCGAAACTTAATCCCTTTTATAGATGGGTTTGCTTTTGACAGTTGCTCAATCACTTTCCAGCTGCTATCGGTACTGCCGTCGTCAATAAACAATACCTCGTAGCTGTACTTGTGTTCGTTCATCACACGAGCAATCCATTCCGAAAGTTCGGGCAACGATTCTTCTTCGTTTAGTAAAGGGATAACAACCGAAATGTCCATCGTGATTTTTAAAACAGCCGCAAAATAATGCAAAATACCTTTGCCTGCTTCACTATAAGATGAAATGCTGCACTGTAAGGTTGTTTTTACAGATAATTACACCCAAAAATAAGTGTTTGGCACGCTGTGTAAACAAAACTACTTCCGCACTGCATAAGCAATACGGAAGTAGTTAATTTTCTATTGAGTGAAAATGAGTTTTATTCTTCTTGTTGCATCACAGGCTGCACAGGCGGATTGCGTTTCACAATCTGGGCTATGATAAGGGCAATCAAAACATTAACTCCCAAACGCAAGATAAAACCAACCACCATCAAAGTCATACCGGGTTTAAACATATCAAACCACCTCATCGATTGTTCAATCTGTTCATCGGTCATGCCTTTATCTTCCATTTTGGTATAGGTTTCTTCACGAACCTCAGCCATTTTAAGGTCAATCTTCTCTTTATTTATCACAAATACCGCTGTATCGGCCACAAAGCAGATAATACCGTGAACTAAAACAGCTGCAAACAACGTACGGAATGCTTGTTTAGAGGTGATGTAACCGCTAAAGCCACGGGCTTTAATAGCTATAAAAGATAATAAGCCGATAAAAGTAGCCAAGCCTATCCACCAGGTGATGCTTGATTTTCCGCCGGTATCAAGAGCTGCTTCCGGGCTGATAAACCAAGGTGCAATGCGAATCAGAGAAACTACAAGGCCTAAAATAATCCCCCATTTTATGCCGTGTTCAGTAAGTTTTTTGTTGTCCATTGTTTTAAATTTATGACGCTGCGAAGTAACTATGTATCGAATTACCCCTAGGCATATTTTCCACCAAGGTACAGAAATCTTCTGCAAATATTCTTAACGCCTGTAATTAGGCCGGGGCACAGCTGATAAGGTATCTCCGCCTTCAGGTTCAGGCAGGGGCGCGGGCGGTGGGGGTGATATTAGTACAGGTTTTTTGCCGAAGTTGGTTTGGAAATTACGTTTAAACTCGCCAAAGTTTTCAAACTCTGAGCGGATAAAGAAACCGCCGCCAAAGCTCAAAATGTTTTGGTTATAAATAGGGTTGTTGCTGTTTCGGCCAAACACACGGGCTTGTATGTTGCCATCGGGTTTAATCTTATAGTTTACGCTGATGTTTCCTTGTGAGGTATTATCCGCCGAAAAATCAAAACGCAGGCGGTCATCCAGCCAACGGCGGCTGGCCGATACGATAAACTCTGTACGGGCTTGTGAGCCGCCTTGTCCCACACGGATACCAATGTCCCATTTAGGGTCGTATTTTGATAACCAGTTGGTTATTTGGCTGCTAAGTAGGTTTCCTACGGTGTTGTAAGCTGCGTCTAATCCGGGATTAGTTGCAGTAGCTCCCGTTGCCACATAGCCGTTATCGGTAGGGGTGGCTAAAGTACCTACGGATAAAAGGCTAAATACCTGCCTCGACATTTCTTCTTGATCGCGCTCAATTCGTCGTATTGAGTTTAGCAATACATTAGTGTTGGCATTATTTCCCCTCAACCCTGTTAAATCCGGTATTTCAATACCAAAACGAATATCGGGTTTCATCAGTTGTCCCTTCAAATCCATTACTGCATTTACTGCTACCGGAGTTTTGTAGTTGGGTAACTCTGAATCAGGCACTAATCCCAGCACAAGCGGTTGTACAGTAGCTTGTTTAGAATAAAGTGCCCTTAGGTTGATATTGGCATTTAGCGGGTCGCCCGTCCATGTAATAGTTCCGCCTTTACTTAAAATAAAAGGACGGTTGATGAAATCGAGGGCGGTGAATAAGTAGCTACCCTTTTCAATCACAAACGTGCCGTACATCCTAAAATCTCCCAGCGTGTTGATTTCCATACGCAGGTCGGCATTACCCGTGCCTTGTATCACATCACCCAGTTGTGAGTCGAAAATGATTTTTATATCCGCATCAGGGGTTACTTGCAAATCAAGGTTTAGCCTAATCCCTTCAAGGTTTACGGGTACGGGCTCGGGTGCAGGGTTATTGTTATCAATAAAGGTTATAAAATCATAATTACCTACTGTGGTCTCATCGGCCAGTTTAAGGTTAAACGTAGTGCCCTTTTCCGATTTTCCCTTCACATCCATGTACAAGTCATCAAAAGGACCGGTGAGCTTATAACTCCCCGTCATATATGCAGTACCAAAGTATAAATCGTTATCGTTGGTGGTGGTGTTCAGTGCCAAAAAGCGGCGCATATCGTTCACCTCAAGGTGTATCCTGAAATCAGAAAAGGCATCGTGACTAATAAAGCCCCAAGCGTAGGCAGGTGTGCCTCTTTCATCTCTTAATGTGGTGTTGCTGATACTAAATTTATTTTGGCTGATGTGCACAATGGCTGTATCAACAAAGTAGCGGGTACCTAAGTAATCTATCTTAAACGAGGCACGACCGAGGGACGCTTCGCCGCTTAATTCAGGGTTTTCAAATGTTCCCCTTAAATTAAGCATGGTAGTAAATGTACCCTCAAACTCAGATGCTATTCCCTCTAAAAAGGGGGCAAAAAATCGGGTGGTAGCATTGTTTAGGCTAAACGTAAGGTTTAGGTTGCGACGTGCTTGCTTATCAAAGCTTACAAAGCCGTTTATTTTAGAACCTTGCAGCCTGCCGTTTTCAAAACCGCCCCGCACGGTAATTATTTTGAATAGGTTGTTGATGGAAGAACTTAATCGCAAATCGCCCAAGGTATCTTTACCAAACGAAAGGCTGTCAGCACTTAAGTTACTGGTAAACATGGGTACATCAAACAGGTTAAACAGTACCACGTGTCCGTTTAAAACGCCGCCCACTTCTTGCCCCTTGGGTGGGCGGGTAAAGTAGTTTACATTTCCTACCCCAAAACGGTTAAAATCAATCCGCAACGTGTCGGAAGGGTCTTCTCCCACGGCACCGTTCAGCATCAGCCACTCGTTGTTGCTGGATAATTTAAAACCTTCAATCATTAGCCGTTTTTCTTTTGGCTGATAGGCCAAATAAGCATCGTTACTTATATCCCAAGGGCGTATTTTACTAGTGATTTTTGATTGGGAAAACACTAAACGGTACAAGGTATCACTAAACATTAGTTTGCCTTTTAGTGAGGCACTCAGGCGGGTGATGGTTTGCGGGGCTTGTATATCAAACAAAACATCGCTGTTATCAAAGGTGAGCAACGCGGTGGCATTTTGTACATACAAGCTATCGTTTTGGTAATAGCTGCCGCACTTTAGTTCTAACAGTTTTTTGCCGTCAACAGCGGGTTGGGTGTGTATACCTACGTTGCGAAGATTTACCTCGCCAATACGTACTTGCTGCACATTAATGTTCAGCTGCACATCGTTTGCAGCGGTGTTGATACTACCCGATGCTTCAAAAGGTTCGATGCTTACATCGTCCCACAGAAAACGGGCTAAAGGCCCCGGGTTTTTAAAACGGGTTTTGAAACTGAAATTTTCGTTGACCTGTATATTGCTGTCCTCTTTGATAATGTGCGGCAAAAGCGTAGAAGCATAGTGGTACACTGCCCCGCTAAGTTGACTAAGGTTGTATTGGCCTGCAATTTCGGCATCAACAATACTACTGTTTAATTTAAGCCTGCGCAGGTTTTGGCTATACTCAGCCAATAGTGATGCCGTATCAAGTTTTAACAAGCGTCCGTCACGCATCACTGATACGTTAGCAACGCTTACTACCCCGTCTAAGTTATCAATCTCATCGCCCGAAAAATCAAGGTACACCTTGCCCATTACCAACGATTGCACAGAATCAAGCCCCAATTTTTGCAAGTTGGCTTTGCGAATAGTTGAAATGAAATTCATTTTGGGCAAATCGGCACTAAAATCAACCCCGCCGTTAAAATCTAAATCAAGGTTTTCATCACGTATGCGGGCATACCCCTCAAAAAATTTGTCTACATAATTACCGTCAACTTCAATGTTGGTGTAGTTGTAGTGTTGCACCTCAATGGCACCCACATTACCCTTTACCTCAACATCTATGGTGGCCAAAGAAAGCCCGGTACCTTGAACGTTAGCCTCAAAAGATATTTTACCTACGGTAGCACTTTCGTCGATAAGCTTACCCAAATCAAACTTGTCGCTTTTTAAGAAACCCGAATAAGTGGCCGTAGAAATACCTTCAGTAAAATCGAGTTTTATATCCGAGGTTAAACCACCCAAACCGGTGTTAAACTTACCATACGCCACAAACGATTTAGGGAAACCGGTAAACTTCCCTGTAAAATCAACTTTACCCAGTGTAGTAATGCTTGGAGGCAAACTGTCAATATCAAAAAGCTGTTTAATATCGGCAGCACTGGTTTGTGATTTATCCAGCTTCATATCAATGTATGAAGCATAAAAATCGGGCAAGCCTTTAATATTAAACTCACCGGCAAGTAAACTTTCTTTACCCGCTTCAAGTTTTATCGAACGACCTTTAAGGTTATCAATCGTACCCCGCACCAGCCCGTTAATTTTTGCTACCTGTTTCAGGTTCTCCATGTTAGGCCCCCAATAGGCAACATCCTCCATGCTTACGGTGCTGTTTTTTACGCGGGCATTAAACATCACATTGGGAATAAAGTCGCTGAGCTCATCCCAATTGTTGTAATTCATTTTCAACTCATCACCTAAACTACTTTTTTCAGTTTCGATAAGCATATCGTAAAACTCAAGCCCCCGTGAGTGTATGCGCACATCGGCAGCCATTTTTTTGGCATAAAACCCGTTCTTTTCTCGGGCACTAAGATTTTCAGTGGTAAATGCCAACGAGTCGTCAACAATCGAGAATTTCTCTAATGTACCGTTTAGCTCATTAAACCTGAAATCATCGGGGTGGAATTTAGCTTCCCAAGTACTGTCGTAAGTAGGGTTTTTATAGGCAAAGCTGGAGTTTATTACATCCAGTTGTTTTACTTTTAAGATAAAAGGCCGTCCGGGTATTGTATCAGTGCTGTCTCTCGGAGGGTCAAAGTAATCAATCACAAATTCATAATTCCAGTCTGCCGTATCCGAGTATTGCCTGAAACAAACTTTCGCTCCTTCCACCTCAGCATAATTAACATTAATGCGTTTCTGTACTTTATCAAACGTCCAGCTTAGTCGGTCAAGGTCAACCGTAAATTCCTGCACATAAAAAACAGTGTCTTGCTGGCGGTCTTCGATATAAATACTGTCGAGGTGTAAAAAGGTAAAGTTGTCAATCCTAAAGCCTGCAATGCTTACCTTTGTATTTAATTCTGCTGAAAAATATTGGGCTACTTTGTCTGTGGCCCAGCTTTGAAAGGTTTTGCTGCGGATAACGGCACCTACCATGGTAGCGCCGGTAACGAACCACAATAAAAGCCAGAAGAGTATTTTGAATATTTTTGCCCGCAAAATTTCTCAAAAGTAATAAAAGTGCCCCAAACAGAAGCTTACATATTAGCCATAGAATCGTCGTGCGACGAGACATCGGCCGCTATACTAAACAACGGCAACATTCTTGCCAATATTATTGCGGGGCAAACCGTGCACGAGAAGTACGGCGGCGTTGTACCCGAATTGGCCAGCCGTGCCCACCAGCAAAATATTGTTCCGGTGGTGGATGTGGCGTTGAAAGAGGCGGGTGTGAGCCGTGAACAACTTACTGCTGTTGCGTTTACACGCGGACCGGGTTTGCTGGGCAGTTTGCTGGTGGGGGTTACGTTTGCCAAAAGCCTTGCCTTAGCACTGGATATTCCTTTGATTGAGGTGAACCACATGGATGCGCACGTACTGGCGCATTTTATAGACAATCCTAAGCCTTCGTTTCCGTTTTTGTGCCTTACGGTATCGGGCGGACATACCCAAATTTTGAAAGTAAGCAGCCCGCTGGAGATGGAATTGCTGGGACAAACCCAAGACGATGCCGCGGGCGAAGCATTTGACAAAGCTGCTAAAATATTGGGCTTGCCCTACCCGGGAGGTCCACTGATTGATAAGTATGCTAAGGAAGGCAATCCGTTACGTTTTAAGTTTCCGGAAGGAAAGGTTGATGGGCTTGACTTTAGTTTCAGCGGGTTTAAAACGTCGGTACTATACTTTGTGCGCGATAATGTGGCACTGAATCCTGATTTTGTACAAGAAAACCTTGCGGATATATGCGCAAGCGTGCAGCATACCATCATCAGCACTTTGATGAAAAAATTAAGCAAAGCAGCCGAACAAACAGGTATTACTGAAGTTGCTATTGCGGGTGGCGTGAGTGCAAACAGCGGTTTACGAGCAGCGCTTGAGAGCACAGGCAAGGCCAAGGGCTGGAATACCTACATTCCCAAGTTTGAGTATTGTACCGATAATGCGGCTATGATAGCTATTGCAGGCCATTTTAAATACCAAGAAGGTATTTTTTGCGGACAGGATGCTGTACCGTTCACAAGGCTTGAGGGGTAGGGGAAGTTTTCAGTTTTTGGTTTTCAGTTGTGTGTTGTGGGGCGGGCAAAGTTACGGGTTTTAACCTGTAGCAGTAATTACTTGAAACTATTGTATGAGTGAGCAGGATGTGAAATCCTGTTCTTTTGTAGATATCGAAACGGAGGATTTTAAACCCTCCGTTTTAGGCATTGCCATAGAGACAGGTTTTATACCTGTCTGATTTTCCGTCTCGGACGTTGAAATAGCTACAGGTTCTATACCCGCCTGAATTAATACCTATCCAAATGGTAAATGCTCAATGCAGCACTGTTTTGCCAATCCCGCCATCTTTTATAACTTTACCCACTTAAACCAACAATCCTCTATTATGCGTTTGAAACTACTTGGCTGTTTAGCCTTTTTAGTAATGCTTTCGGGCTTGCAGGCCCAAGACCGCTTTGCCCTTTCGGCAGGCTTTCCGGTCGATTCTTCCATCCGTACCGGTGTTTTACCCAATGGCATGAAATATTTTGTGCGCCGCAACGTGAAACCTGAAAACCGCATGGAACTTAGGTTGGCCGTGAATGTGGGATCTACTATGGAAACCGAAGGCCAGCAAGGGCTTGCACACTTTGTAGAACACATGTGCTTTAACGGCACCAAAAACTTTAAGAAAAGCGAGTTGGTGGATTATTTAGAGTCGATTGGAACAAAATTCGGCCCGCACTTAAATGCGTACACCAGCTTTGATGAAACAGTATATATGCTGCAAGTGCCTACCGATAAAGAAGAGTATGTAACAAAAGGCCTTCAGATATTAGAAGATTGGGCGCACAATGTGAGCTTTGAAAACGAAGAGATTGACAAAGAACGCGGCGTTGTTACCGAAGAATGGCGATTGGGCTTGGGTGCACAAGAACGTATGCGCGAAAAATACTTCCCTGTGATTTTGAAAGACAGCCGTTATGCGGTTCGCCTTCCTATCGGTAAGCCAGAGATATTAAAAAATGCACCTTACGATACCCTTAAACGTTTTTACTACGATTGGTACCGTCCTGAATTAATGGCGGTGATGGCTGTAGGTGATTTTGACCCTGCCGAAATGGAGAAAAAAATCATTGCACAGTTCTCTAAAATACCTGCCCGTACTAATGGATTGCCCGTGCAAAAATGGGACATTCCTGATAACGACCAACCGTTGGTATCAGTAGTATCTGATAAAGAAAACACCTACACTCAGATACAAATGTTTTATAAACATACTGATAAAGAGGTTAAAACCGTTGCCGACTACAGGCAGCAGTTGATAAACAACTTGTACGGCAGCATGCTTAATGCCCGTTTGGAAGAACTAACCCAAAAGCCCAACCCTCCGTTTATTTACGGTGCTTGTGGTTACGAAGATTTTTTGAGACCTAAGGACGTGTACTATGCCATTGCAATAGTATCTGAAGACGGCATACAGCGCGGTATTGAAACCTTGATACAAGAAAACAACCGTGTTCGCAAATTTGGTTTTACCGGAACTGAGTTGGAGCGTGCCAAACAAGAAATGCTTCGCGGTATTGAAAAGACATTTAGCGAGCGAGATAAAACCCCGTCAGCATCTTATGTGGGCGAATACGTACGTCATTTCCTTGAAGGGGAAGTGATACCCGGTATCGCCTTTGAGTATGAATTGTACAAACGGTATGTGCCCGGCATTACGTTGGCCGAAGTAAATGCATTGCCCGCACAATGGATTACCAACGGCAAAAACATGGTGGCTATGGTAATGCTACCCGAAAAAGACGGGGTGAAAGTGCCTACTAGCGATGAAGTATTAGCAATGATAAATAATGCACAGGCATTGGAGGTAACAGCTTTTGTAGATGATGTAACCGATATGCCTCTGATGGCGCAAAAGCCTGTTGCGGGTAAAGTAACTGCCCAAAAAGAAATTAAAGAAGTAGGGGCAACTGAGTTTACACTTAGCAACGGGGTTAAAGTATTGCTTAAAACTACCGACTTTAAAAACGACGAAATTCTGTTTACCTCATCAGGATGGGGCGGTGTGTCGTTGTTTGGCGATGAGGATAACCAATCGGCAGATTATGCCAGCTATGTAATTGCCCAAGGCGGAGTTGGA
This sequence comes from Bacteroidota bacterium, assembly GCA_008933805.1. Lineage (NCBI taxonomy): Bacteria > Pseudomonadati > Bacteroidota > Bacteroidota bacterium. The sequence goes on along the minus strand of WBUH01000003.1, from coordinate 218,428 downwards.
GAAATTAACAACATCCAGTTAGAAAAAATGCTAAAGGGTAAGATTGTAAGGGTATCGCCCACTATCGGTAATTACTCGCAAGGATTTAACGGAAGCTGTTCTCCTGCTGACTTGGAAACTGCTTTACAATTGATTTACCTGCGTGCTACCGCTCCCCGCAAAGACGCTGATATTTTTGCCGCTCTTATGGAGCAAATGAAGCCCTATGTATTGAACAGGGGTAACGACCCTGAAGAGGTTTTCAGCGATACGGTAAGCGTTACCATGGCAAACCACCATCCACGCGTAAAACCACTTACTATTACTGAACTTGGTAAAATAAATCTTGACAGGGCGTTTGATATTTACAAACAAACCTATTCAAACTTTAACGGTCACACGTTTGTGTTTGTGGGTAATGTTGATGTTGCGTCTTTTAAAGCCCTTGCCGAACAATATTTGGGCGCACTACCCTCGGCCGCTAAACCAAAAGAGTGGAAGGATATAGGCATTAAAGCACCAAAGGGTAAAATTTCTAAGGTGGTTAAAAAAGGCGTTGAACCCAAGAGCTATGTTGAGTTGCACAGCCACGGCAAGTTTGAGTGGACCATGCAAAACCGTCTTGAGTTTAATGCTTTGATGAGCGTATTACGTATAAAACTGCGTGAAAACCTGCGCGAAGATAAAGGCGGAGTATACGGTGTCGGAGCCAACGGCTACCCATCTCGCATACCTCAACCTTCGTACAATATTACAGTACAGTTTGGTTGTGCCCCTGAAAACGTAGATACATTAATAAACAACGTTTTGCTTGAGATAGAAAAGCTAAAAACAAACGGCCCAGAGGAAAAAGACCTTATTAAAGTGAAGGAAACCCTAAGGCGTGAACGCGAAACCAGTTTGAAGGAAAACAATTTCTGGCAAAGTGTTCTATCACAATACTCACAAAACAACGAGAAATGGACTGACTTTGCTCAATACGATAAACTGGTGGATGCTATTACAGCCGAAACCATCAAAAAGCTGGCAAACAAGTACCTGACTATGGAAAATTATGCCCGTTTTGTGTTGATGCCTGAGAACCGATAGAAGTATCCCTTTAAACAAAAAATGCACGAAGCAAAAGCTTCGTGCATTTTTGTTTAAATATGTATGAAACTAGTTCAAAAAAGCACCCGTAACATCAAAATCTTCGCGTGTGTTTAATTGAGTTTTGGTAGCAACTCCAACATACACGGCTTCAACTGCAAGTTGTTCCCACCATGTAGATAATGCAATACAAACAGACACATATCCTTTAATCATATTGCCGGTGTTTTTACTATTTATAAATGGTTTCACCGCATCAATTAGCCCTTGTTCGTGGCCAATTTCAAAATCTTTATGGCCATCAATATACAGTTGTGTTAAATCCCTTTTACTTATTGCAGGCAGGTTTTTTTTATGCCTGTAAGCAGTTACAATTTTATCCAAAATCACAAATTCAGGTATTGCGCTACCTTCAAAAGCCATAAGAGCACCAGCAACAAAGGCATTATCTACTTCCTTAAAAATGCGTTTCATTTTATCTAAAAAACTCATTGTTATTCCTGAGGCATTGTAATTATCTGTTTCAATACCTAAGTCATTTTTATAGCCTTGGCGCATCATCTCTAGGTGTGGGATGTCTTTTGTTTCTTCACCTTTTTCCTCGTTAATATTTCTGATAATTTCGTTTTGCAATAGCTTCCAATCATGATTTCTCAAAGCAGCATCCAACAACATATGAATTGCAGCATAAGAAAACGCAGAATACTCCTTAATCACAAACTCAGTCTGTAGGCTGTCAAAACCATCTAATAACTCAACCACAGGGTTAGTCTCAGGGTAAAGGGCTTTACAATTACTTTTGGCTAAATTTTTTACGGCATATAGACCATCGTCAAATCCATTAAACGGAGAAGTTGTGATTTTTGCAATTTCGGCAAGGAGTATTAATGACTGTTTTTCCATTGGTAAATGAGGGGTTTATTTTATCGTAAAGATAGCAATGCCAACATAAAAACATGCTAAAAATATGTATGTTTGTGAAACAAGATACCTGTACGGTAGCATGATAAACCTAAAAAACCTTAAATCGTTATTTATAGTTACTGAGGAAGAAAACCCTGAAGCTTCCAAAACCGAAGAAAATTCAGCCCCAGTATCAAATACTACTCCGCCTGCTACAAGAACTGTGGCTCCAAACACCTCCGGAGGAGGGATTTACGAAGACCGTATCGCCGAATCTCTTTTTGAAGCTCTTGAAAAAAATAACCTGGAGGGTTTTGATTATTTTGAGTTTAAAAACTCATTGAAAGCATTATCACAAATGCCCTTAGATGAGGCTACGCGCTTCCGCTCGGCGTTTGCTACTGCCTCTACAATGGGACTAACGGTAGATAAGCTGCTACAAACTGCCGATCATTACCTTAAAATTCTTGGTAAAGAGCACGTTACTTTTAGTGATGTCGTATCCCAACAAAAGGAATCAAATATTAATGGACGGGAACAGGAAATAGACCGACTGAACAAAATGGTTCAGGATAAATCCGAACAAATAAAACAGCTTACCGAAGAAATTCAGAAGCATCAAGCAGATGTTCAAAAAACACGTGAAGAAATAACGCTTGCAAAAACCCGTATTGAGCAGGCTGAGGCGAACTTTAACAGTACCTATACTGCGGTAGTTACTCAAATGACAGACGACGTTACAAAAATCAAGCAGTATTTAATTTCCCCTAAATAATATCAGTATCCAATGGAAGGAATGAAACCCAAAAGTTTTTGGCAGCGTCCCGAGGGCGTAACCGGCTTTATTACGTTAGCAATGATAGTAGTGGGCGGTGGTTTTTTACTTTATACCATATTGCCCTTTTTAATTACATTATTGCAAAACACATTATATGCAGTATTGCTTTTTATGGCATTGGGAGCCATAATATATATATTACTCGACTCACGTTTTCGTAATTTAATCTGGTTTATGTACAAAAGCGTTATGCGTTTTGTAACCGGATTGTTTGTGCAAATAGACCCGATAGGAATTCTACAAACATACATTGGCAGCTTGCAGGATAATTTGGTTAAAATGGGCGACCAAGTAGCCAAATTGCGTGGCCAGATGCGTAAGCTAAAGGATATTTTAGACAATAACGAGAAGGAGAAGGATGACAGTCTTGCAATGGCCAAGCAAGCACGTGATGCAGGCAAGCAAAACATCTTAATTTTAAAAACCCGCAAAGCAGGCAGGTTAGAAGAGTCGAACTTAAAGTTGGGCGATTTATACCGCAAAATGGAAATCTTGTACCGCGTACTTAGTAAAATGTATGAAAACAGCGAAGTGCTGTTAGAAGACGTGAAAGACCAAGTAGCGGTAAAAAAGATGGAACGTGAAGCAATACGCACAAGTCATTCTGCAATGCGTTCAGCAATGAATATTATTTCAGGCGATAAAGATAAACGCATGATGTTTGATCAGGCAATGGAAGCTATTGCTGATGATGTGAGCCGTAAAGTAGGGGAGATGGAACGTTTTATGGAACTATCAGCAAACTTCATGGATAGTATTGATTTGCAAAACGGAGTGTATGAAGAACGTGGACTTGAGATGCTTGAACAGTGGGAGAAAGAAGGAATGTCGTTATTGTTAGGCGAGGATAAAACCATACTTATCTCACAAGGTAACGACGGTAAACCCCCGCTTGATATAGAACGCCCCTTGCCTAAAGGAAATAAATCGGATATTAATCCATACAATCATTTATTTGATTAAATAATATAGTTAGCACTTTATAAGAATTATAGTAAAATGAACAAATTGACACCCCTTTCAAAATTCCTTATTGCTGTTGTAATTGCAGGTGGTTTGGGTTATTTGATATATTCATTGGCGAATAACAAAAACATTACTGAAAAACTGCTGCCCAAAGGCGGGTCAGAAAATGCCAGTGATGTTGATAGGGATAAACTTATTCGTGTGGGCGTTGTGACTTGGGGCGGATATGCCGGAGGTGAATATTTTAACGAAGGTTTTAAACCCTCAAAAGAATCACGTTTTACAAAAGAATACGGCATTAATGTAGAGTTTGTACTTAATGACGATTTTAACTCATCACGCGAAGCTTGGAAAGCAGGCGAGATAGATGTGTTATGGACAACGATTGATGCGTTTCCGACAGAGGTAGATGGTTTTAAAGATCTAGACCCTCAGGTAATATTTCAAGCTGACTGGTCGCGTGGTGGTGATGCCATCGTAGTGCGCAGGGGCATTGATAATGTTGCAGATTTGAAGGGCAAAAAAGTTGCCGTGGCTCCTATGACCCCATCAAACACGTTTTTGATTTGGTTGTTGGATGCAGGGGGACTTAAGAAAGAAGATATTGAAATTGTTGAAGCACCTAATGCTGTTGATGCCGCTGCTTATTTTAAAGCAGGTAAAGTAGATGCTGCCGTAGTTTGGAGCCCGGATGATGAGGATTGTGTGAAAAACGTGAAAGGTGCTAAAGTTTTGCGTAACACAAAGTCAGCTTCAAACATTATTGCGGATGTGTTTTTTGTTAAAAAAGCCTACTTAGAAAAGAACAAAGAAGACTTAAAGAAGTTAGTTGAAGGCTGGTTGCGCGGTGCAGCAGAAATAAACTCATCAGAAAGCAATAAGCAAAAAGCTGCTAAAATACTTGCCGGAGGGTTAAACCTACCCGAAGAGTTTTGCTACAATGCTATAAACAATGCCCGTTTGTGTACATATGGTGATAATGTTAACTTCTTTAACATTGAAGGTAATTATACCGGTGTTAAAGGTGAAGACCTGTATAACCGTATGAGCAAATCATACAATAAATGGGGGTATGCTCCTGCTACAGTGCCCGCGTTTAGGTTAATTGCTAATCCATCTTTGATAAAGGATATTAAGCTTAACGGTAATGAACACAATGCAGAGGAGCAAACAGAGTTTTCACCCGTTACAAAAGAGCTTAAAACTGCCCCGGCTTTTTCAGCAAAAGCCATTACCATCACCTTTGCTACCGGAAGCGCAACGCTGGATGAAAACGCAAAGTATATTATAGATATGGAGTTTACCGAAATTGCCAAGGCTTTTGGTAATGTGCGTGTGCGTATAGAAGGAAATACTGATAATGTGGGCTCAGAGGCAACAAATCAAGTTCTTTCGGAACGTAGGGCGCAAGCAGTAGCTGATTACTTAGCGTCTGAACACGGAATGCCTCGAAATAAATTTGTTATTGTGGGTAACGGTAGCAAAAAACCCGTTGCGGATAACAGTACAGATAAAGGCAAATCGAAGAATCGCCGTACTGAGTTCCAGCTTCTAGCAGAAGAATAATTATGAAAAAACTTTTTGGAGAATTTTTTAAGCTAAGAGGGACACTACCAAAACCTGTTTTTACCATTATAGAAATAACAGGTATAGTTTTACTATTGTTGGTTTGGTACATTGTAACCAACCTTCAATTAATACCTTCTTCGCTCTTACCTGCTCCGGGTAAGGTAATTTCTTCGTTTGAGGAATTACACTTTAAGGATGCGCTGGTGCGTAACTCTTTCTTCTCCATAAAAATCAATTTTTTAGGATATGTAGTAGCCTCACTTATTGCTATACCATTGGGATTTATGATTGGGATGTTTCCTATTTTCCGCTCATTGTTCAATAGACCCATTGATGCAATACGATTTTTGCCTTTAACAGCCGTTACAGGGATATTTATTGCGTGGTTTGGCATTGGTACCGATATGAAGGTGTATTTCCTTGCGTTTGGTATTGTGGTGTATCTATTGCCAGTAGTTGTGCAGAGAATAGATGAGGTAGAAAGTATTTACTTGCAAACGGTTTATACGTTGGGTGCCAATAAGTGGCAAACAGTTACTTCTGTTTTTATACCTAATGTAATGGCCAAGCTAAGTGATGATATCAGGGTGCTGGTGGCAATGAGTTGGACTTACATAATAGTGGCTGAACTTATAAATAATACAGGTGGGTTAGGGGGACTTGCATGGCAAGCTCAAAGACAGAGCCGTATTGATAAGTTGTTTGCCATACTGCTGGTGATAATACTGATAGGTTTTTTACAAGATAAATTATTTAAACTGGCTGATAGGCTATTGTTTAAGCATAAATATCAATAATACTGTATGAGCGATACTTTTTTTGATAGTTCATTGCCCAACGTTATTGAGTTGCGGGGGATACGCCAAACGTACGACGGGAAGAAGTATGTGCTTGACGGACTTGATTTTGTAGTACCCGATAAACCCGATCAAGGTCAATTTATTGCTTTGATGGGAGCGTCAGGTTGCGGAAAATCTACGTTGCTTCGCTACATATGCAATTTGCAACAACCCACCGAAGGAACAGTTTTGGTAAATGGTAAGCCTTTAGATGAAAAAACAAGGGTAAGCATGGTGTTTCAAAACTACTCCTCGCTTCCTTGGTTTAGTGTGCTGGATAATGTTGCCTTGCCCTTAAAGTTCAAAGGAGTTGATAAAAAGGAGCGGGAAGAAAAGGCAATGGCAATGATACAGTTGGTAGGGCTTGACGGGCACGAGAAAAAGTATGCAAAAATGCCGGCTCTTTCAGGTGGGCAGCTACAGCGTGTAGCAATTGCACGAAGCCTGATTGCAAACCCGGAAATTATAGTAATGGACGAGCCTTTTGGGGCATTGGACATTAACACTCGCTTGCAAATGCAGGATATGCTTGAGGATATTTGGCTAAAGTTCCACTCAACCATCATTTTCGTTACTCATGATATAACAGAGGCTGTTTATTTGGGAGACGAGGTTTACATCATGGCGGCAAATCCGGGACATATTGCTCATAGGGTGAGTGTTGATTTACCATTTAACCGTACTCGTGAAAGTAAACGCGAAAAACGCTTTATTGAGTTGGTGAACGAGGTTGAAGATTTGATGAACATAGTGAGCGCTACAGAGCAAAAGGGGTAAACAAGACGCTTTATGCCCATTCTTTTACAATCAAATTCCTTATTGTAGCTGATAAAAATAAAAAAGCCCGTGACGATAAAACATCACGAGCATCTCAATTTATATAATTAAGCCACCAAGTTATTGGTCAATAGGAGTTTCAAAAAGGAGTGAGCTGGTTTGACGGAGTCTGGAAATATGTACCTACAATCGAAGGTATAAAAATAATACGATACAATGCAAGTGCTTTTTAGTCAATGAAAAGGCCGCCATACAGAAGTATGGCGGCCTTTCTATTATGTAGCGATTGTAATTTTTTATTCAAGTTTCAAACCATACACCCCTTCGCTGCCATCGGGGTTGTATCCTTCAACCAATATGCCGCCTTTTTTGGTTTCTAAAAGACGTTTGGCTTCAGTTGTAGTATATACAGGTTTTTTATCAATGTGGGTGATGATAAAACCTTCGGGAACACGGGCATTTTTAAACGGACCATTGCTCACTTTTTTCAATTTCACGCCGTTTTTGATACTGAATTTCTTTTTATCAGCTGCGTCAATGCCTTCCAACTCAACACCCTTCATAGCTGTAACGCTCTCTTTCTTGTCTGATTTTTTTACTATTTCAGTAGTTCCCTCTCGGTTTTTAAGCACAGGGTTCAGCACCATTTCTTTGTCCTTACGTTTCACGGTAACATTCAGTTTATCACCGGGGTGGTAACGGCTCACCTGCTCTTGCAATTCAGACGATGAGTTAACAGCTACATCATTAATCTTTATAATCACATCACCGTCTTTAATACCGGCTTTTTCGGCAGCACTGCTCTCGTTCACACGGTTCACATACACACCTTTAATATCCTTGATGCCTTTTTCTTGCGCAAGAGCAGCTGTTACATCGGCAATTTCAATACCCAAAAAGCCGCGTTGTACTTCGCCGTATTTTAGGATATCGTCCATTACCTTTTTCACAATATTCACGGGAACGGCAAAAGAATAACCCGCATACGAACCTGTACGGGTGGCAATGGCGGTGTTGATACCAATCAACTCACCGTCCATGTTTACCAAGGCACCGCCACTGTTTCCGGGGTTTACAGCCGCATCGGTTTGTATAAAGTTCTCAATAGCGTATTGGTTATTGGCATCGCGCAACAGGTTGATGTTACGGCCTTTGGCACTCACAATCCCTGCGGTAACCGTGCTGGTAAGGTTAAAGGGATTGCCCACTGCCATTACCCATTCTCCTACTTTTACATTATCGCTGTTACCAAAACGCAAGAACGACAAGTCAGTCGCTTCTATTTTTAAAAGGGCAAGGTCAGTACTTGGGTCGCGACCTACCAACTCAGCTTGAAAACTGCGTTTATCATTCAATACTACTTCAATAGTGTTGGCACCTTCAATTACGTGATTATTGGTGGCTATATATCCGTCAGGAGTCATAATTACACCTGAACCTGAACCGCCGCCCGGTTGCAATTCGGGCATTTCAAACCCCTCACCGAAAAATTGGTGAAAATCAAAGCCTTCACCACCGCTCACTGCTTCGGCTGTGGTTTTAATATGCACCACTGCAGGGGTAGCTACTGCTGAAGGTTGTGTAAAATCAAAAGCAGGAGTACCGTCAGGGTTTCTTAAGTTAGCAAAGGCTACTTTACCCTGCATTTCTTCAATACTTTTCGGGTTTTTCTTTTCTACGATTTTAAAAACGCCCAACGCCACGGCCCCGCCGAGGCAGGCTACTAAAAAGGTTCCTAAAATTTTCTTATAATTCATATTGTAAGCAATTTAATGTAATTAACGGTTTACCACCCTAAAACGGGTTTCAGGAGTAAAATAGTATCAATTCATATACCAAAGTGCCGTGCATACATAGTATTTTTGCAGCCGTTAGTCGATGGATAAAAAAACTTATCTTGCCATTTACTTTTTAACCCCCATACAGAATTAACCAATGTTTGGACGCAAAAAATTCAGCGACGAGGAAATAGTAGAAGAAATACGAGGAGGGAACCAGCAGGCGCTGGTGTATTTGTATCAGAATAATTTTAGTTCGGTGAGGAATTACATTTTAAAAAATAACGGCACGCTAGAAGACGTTGACGATATTTTACAAGATGCGGTGATTGCAGTCTGGCAAAATGTCAGTCAGCGCAGTTTTAACCTCACCTCTAAACTGAATACATATATATATGCCATAGCCAAAAATTTATGGCTGAAACAATTGAATAAGGATAAACGCCTTGACCCGCTTGAGGATTTTCACAGCAATACCCATCCGGCCGATGAGCCTAAAAACCATAAGATGGACTTGGATATTGTGGTAGAGTACCTTGAGAAACTGGGCGATACCTGCCGCGAGCTGTTGCAGTTGTTTTATTTTGACGGGTTGGATATGACCTCGATAGCTGAACGAATGGATTTTGCCAACGCAGATACTGCTAAATCAAAAAAGTACCAGTGTTTTAAAAAGCTGGAACAGTTGATTAAGCAAGATTTTACCAAAGGTGATTTTAACATTTAACTGATGTAACACATTTACCCTTTACCTGTGATGAATTTTGACGATAACATACAAGAGGTTTTTGACCGTTACCTTACGGGACAAATGGATGAGGCGGAAACTAAAGAGTTTTTGCAGCAACTTGACTCTGACCCAGCCTTTAGGGAGGCATACGAATGGCACCGGAATATGGTGGCCGGCATACGTGAGGCACGACGTGAGGAACTAAAGGATTATATTAAGAAGAATGCCAACATTAAATATATAGGCAATATTTGGGGGCGCAGTTGGGTAATGACTTCGGCGGCTATTTTGGTGATTATGTTTGCATCGTATGTGGCGGTTGAATACTTTATGAACTCAAGTAATAATGAACCTACTGCCGAGCAGAAATCTAATGACAGCAACAAAACGGATTCAAAGGGTGTTAATGAAGGCGGAATAGCCGTTGAGAACGAGGATAAAGGTAAGACCCAAGAATCGCCTGCGTATGTTGAAAATTCTACTCCCCAACAAACCAATGGGGATGATGCAACCCCTGAAATTAAAAAAGAGGTGGATTTGTATGCGCTCACTAAAAACAAACAAGAAAATATAACCCGTATTGCCAGCGGTAAAAGCTCAGGCAAACTGTTGGTATATTATAAATCTGCCGATGCTCTTAAGTATCAATACGAGCCGAATAAGCTGACTTTGTATAAAGTACCGTTTGAAGATAAAGTGATGGTGTATGAGATAGAAAAGGCATCATATTTGGTATGGAATAAGGGGTATTACTCGTTGAAAAAAGACGGTAAGCCCAACGATTTAACCAAAGTTACAGATGCAGAGGCGTTGAAAGGATTGCCTCCGATTAAATAAAGAACGGATTAGTAGTGGAGATAGAATTTTTTAAATACCAAGGCACAGGGAATGATTTTATAATGGTTGACAACCGCAACCTTGCCTTACCCCAAAAGAATACTGAATTGTACCGCAGGCTTTGCGACCGTCGTTTTGGCATTGGCGGCGATGGTTTTATAATGGTACAAAACAAAGAGGGGTATGATTTTGAGATGGTTTACTTTAACAGCGACGGCAATGAGAGCAGTATGTGCGGCAATGGCGGACGCTGTATAACCATGTTTGCCAAGCAATTGGGTATTATAAATACGAAAGCCCACTTTTTAGCAGTTGACGGGCCGCACGATGCCGAAATTTTTGACGATGGCCGTGTGAGCTTATACATGAAAAATGTGGACGAGGTTGAAAGAATTGGCAATGATTTGTTCCTCAATACAGGCTCTCCGCATTATGTGAGGTTTATTGAGGGGGATATTGATGCTTTTGATTTGATTACCGAAGCGCATAAAGTGCGTTATAACGAACGCTTTGCTGCACAAGGCACTAACGTTAATATAGTGAAACCCGAAGGTAGCGTGCTAAAAGTACGTACCTATGAACGCGGTGTAGAGGGTGAAACTTTCTCATGCGGTACAGGGGTTACGGCGGTTGCGCTGGCTGCTGCTGCAAACACACCCAACGGCAAGGATATTGTGCAACCTATCAGCACACCGGGCGGCAATTTGCAAATTGTGTTTGACAAAATAGGCCCTGACAAGTTTGAGAATATCCGTTTGGAAGGTCCTGCTGAATTTTTATTTGGCGGTCGCGTAAGCGTTTAACAGTTACCATTCTTCATTTACCATTTTTCATTTAGCCATTACTGTTTTGGTTACTGTCTTTTATTCTCATTGGAATAATAGCATCACATTGTTTTGAGTTTCCAACTACTGTTTATTAAAACAGTTCTTTGGTTTCCTGATAATGGTTTTTGCTTTAATCATTGCAAACCATTGTGCAAGTAGTAACTAAAATAACACAATAACCGCGTAACTGCATAACACCGTAACATGGGTTTACAGACGCTATAAGGTTAAACAAAAAACGCCTGCCTTTGGGGCAAGCGTTCAAATATTCTGCTAAAACAGTAATTAGCTGTTTAGTTTAGCATGGTCGGCCAAAAACTTCTTCAAGCCGATATCAGTCAAAGGATGGTTCAACAACGCCATAATGCTGTCAAGCGGGCTGGTGATAACGTGTGCTCCTAATTCGGCACATTTAACAATGTGCACAGGGTTACGGATAGAAGCTGCCAAAATTTGGGTAGCATATCCTTGCACGGCATACATGCTGCTCATTTGGGCAATCAGTTCCAAACCGTTGAATGAAATATCATCCAAACGACCCAAAAATGGAGATACATACGTTGCACCGGCTTTAGCCGCCAACAATGCCTGTCCGGGTGAAAACACAAGTGTGCAGTTAGTTTTGATACCTTTGTTTGCAAAGTAGTTCAACGCTTTTACACCATCTTTAATCATCGGTACTTTTACTACTATTTTTTCATCAATAGCAGCCAGTATTTCACCTTCGCGAACAATACCTTCAAAATCAGTGCTGATTACTTCGGCACTTATATCACCGTCAACAATGTTACAAATGGCTTTGTAATGTGCCATTACAGCATCTTGCCCTTTAATGCCTTCTTTAGCCATTAGTGAAGGGTTGGTAGTAACCCCGTCTAATACGCCTAAATCGTTTGCTTCGCGTATTTGGTCAAGATTGGCGGTATCAATAAAAAACTTCATTTTGTGTGGTTATCAGTTATTTGTTATTGGGTAATTATGAAACGGTTGCAAAGATAAGTAAACATCCCGATGTTGTTTTAGCAGGATTGAAATCCTGCCCTGTAAAAATTACAACGCGAAGCGGGACTTAAGTCCCGCTTCGCGTTGTAATTTTGGTAGCATCGGGTTTTAACCCGATGGATATACGTATTTTGGGTTTAGACCAATAAAAAAGGCCTGTATCTCACCGCTACAACCACATGCCCTTGCTCCATTCCTGACCTGGGGGATTAGTGGGAGCTGGTAGTACAGACCCACGGCAAATATAATACGCCGATTGGCTTAACACAAAATTTATATTACTCTTTGCGTAGAATTTTGATGGGCATACTTAGTTTTATCGGTATGCGGCTACTATGTATGTCGGCCATATCCCACAATGGCATAGCGTATATTATGTTGATTATTTGGTGATTGAAAGCACTATCTAATCCACCGTTAATAATTTTAGCATTAGTTGCTTTGCCTGTGCTGTCTAAATAAAAATGTGTCAAAACTTTTCGAGGGAGACTATCTGCATACGACGAGAGGTCAAGCGATGTTAGCTTTTCGTCAACAAATTTTATCCTTGCCTCTTCCCCGCCCGGATAAGCTGGAAGTATCATCATTTTACCTAAGATAATTTCCTCAGTTGGGTCGGGGTAGGGTAATTCAATTGCCGGAGGCGGGCTATCAACAGCGGCTATACTGTTAGTGTTTTCGAGGGCAAACTCAGCGTGTGTTTTCTCACCCGTAAAACCTGTTAAAAGCAGCCCGAACGAAAGCAATAATGCCAGCAAGAACGTTTGGAAATAGTTATACCGTCGGTGTATTGTTGAGGCAGGGATGTGGATAGTTATTTCAGGCAGTTGGGGTTGTTTTTTTATGCGTCCGCAGATATTCTCATTTTTATGGTTTGCGAAGTAATTAAGTACCTCCTCATCGCTCATTCGGGTAAAATCGACCACTGTTTTGCTACATAAACTGCAAAAACGGCCTTGCACAGTAGGAGACATTTTATCCCAGTTTTCGTGGCAGGGGGTAGGTATGTGATAACGCATATTGTTGAAACGAACTTTTTGCCCGTGAAGTTTAAGCCGCTTAATTTTGTGATACCCGTGCCTCACGCACCCATTTCAAATACCCGCGAGAGTTCATCAGTAAAAATACAAAATTACCGATGGCAATAGCATAGCTACCCGTTAGATACCCCACATACACCCACAACGCATTGGAGATGATAAATGACACAAAGCCCCATTTGTTGCGGTTGCCCAATAAATACACCGCATACAAGCTAAGAGCCATTGCTACCCAATCAATCCCGTAAAACCGCAATAAGTCTTCCATGAGGGCAAAAATAGAAACGGCGCATAACTAATAAGCTATGCGCCGCATTAAATGTGCGGGGCTTAGTTAAACTGCTTGTTGAGCGGGGGTTAATTCAGGCACTGCCGGAAAATCTATCGGAGTCTGCACAATATTGTTAATGTAGTTGGCAAACACTTTATCGGCCACAAGGGCTACCAAATCAACTAGTGCAGCTTCGTTATATCCTAACGCGAAAAACTTGTCAAGCAATGTTTGCTCAGGGTGTCCATGCGTGCGTTGAATTTCAGCCGAAAGGAGTGCAATAGTGTTTAGCTTTTCATCGGGGTGGGTACCTGCACGTAGTTGCAAAATCTCTTCTTCGCTAAAGCCGTTCATTTTTCCAAGGACAGTATGGGCACTTAGACAGTACTGACAATTATTTACTTGCGAAACAGCAAGGTTCACAACCTCACGTTGTTTAATGTTAAAAGCACCTTTAGCATTCCCTTGTTGGTAGGCTAAACTGCTTTGCAGTGCGTTGGGTGAATGACCTATGTAAGCAAATAAATTGGGAAGAAAACCAATTTGTTTTTCAAGGTTTTCAAAAATTGCTTTTGAGCCGGCAGGGGCAGTTTCTTTTGTTGGGATGGTGAATTTCATGACTGTAAATATTTGTTTAAATGTTACAGCACAAAGGTCATGGTGGCTGTGCAGCCAAAGAATAGCAGTGCTTCCCGTTAAGATACCAATTCTTCCCTTGGTTCGGTTTTTAGCAACCCGTCTTTAAAACTTGTGGGGCTGTAGCCGGTTTGTGTTTTGAAAAACCTGCTGAATTTTGAAGCATCATCAAACCCCAGTTCAAAGCCTATCTCTTTAGTTGATTTATCGGTGAACATGAGCATCCGTTTTGCCGCCAGCGTAATCCGTTCGTGTATTATCTGCAACGGAGTTTTACTATAAAACAGATGAAACAAATTTGATAACGTTTTTGGCGATTTATTCATCATCGCAGCATATTCGGTAACGGTGTGCAGTTGCCTGTAATTTACATCAACCAAGCGGCTATAAGTTCTCACCGCATCTAAATCCGTTTCTGCGTAGTTTAGTCTGCCATACAACTGTTTTTTTGCCAAACGGGTAAGAATGATAATCATACGTTTTAATAATATACGCAGCATCTCACCTTGCAAATTGTCCTCGCTTTTAAATTCTTCGGCAAAAAGTAAAAGCAAACCTTCCAATTGTTCGGTTTCTACATCGCCAAGCGTTAATGCCTCAGCACCTTTCGCCCCCCAAAACAATATACCCGAGCAAGAAACCACCTTGTCGTGGTCAATCACACAATAAAAATCGCGGTTAAATTCAACAATCACCGTCCCCTCGGTTGGTGCAAAGTCAATACGGTTTTCAAAGCCCAACGCCAATACCTGCCCTTCTTGCAGTTTCATTGGCAATCCGTCCACCATTAGTTTAGCCGAATGCTTTCGTTGCCATATCAGCGTAAAACATCCCAGCGGAGTTTCGGGTCGGTAGCGGGCATCTTCAAACTCAGTTTTGCAGCGCAAGAAAGCCTGCTGTTGTTGTTCAACGTATAGATTGTTCATCAGGGAGTACAAAGCAACGTACTAAATTACTCACCCGCAATGCCTTGTTTTGGATTTGTATGGGATTAAATTTCAACAAGTAGGATATTGTAATGACATAGGCCCTTGAAATCGTGCTGGAAAGGCTAATCATTAGGTTATTTTTGATACAGATGGAGTAGGTTTTGTTTACGCTTATTTGACTATTAAATACAAACGATATTTCCCTTTGTCAATTAAGCCATGTTAGCTTATTTTGCCCATTGATATGTCTGACTTAGAATTTAACAAGAACGAAGACGCGATGCGTCTTTTGGTGGATAAACTAAAGTACGAATTTGGCAAAATAAGCAAAGGCGGCGGCGATAAAGCTGCGGCCAAGCAAAAAGAAAAAGGCAAAATGCTGGCTCGCGAGCGTATTGCCTATTTGCTGGATAAAGACAGCCCGTTTATGGAAATAGGGGCTTTTGCTGCCTATGATATGTACGAAGAATACGGTGGTTGCCCCAGTGCAGGCGTTGTGTGCGGTGTGGGGTATATACAAGGACGCCAGTGCATGGTGGTGGCTAACGATGCCACTGTGAAAGCCGGGGCATGGTTTCCTATGGCAGGCAAAAAGAATTTGCGTGCCCAAGAAATTGCCATGGAAAACCGCTTGCCCATTATTTACTTGGTAGATAGCGCGGGCGTTTTCTTACCTATGCAAGACGAGATTTTCCCTGATAAAGAGCATTTCGGGCGTATTTTCCGTAACAATGCCATTATGAGCAGCATGGGAATTACCCAAATATCAGCCATTATGGGTAGTTGCGTTGCGGGCGGTGCTTACCTGCCTATTATGAGCGACGAAGCCATGATTGTTGACAAAACAGGCTCGATATTCTTAGCAGGTTCATACCTTGTAAAAGCAGCCATTGGCGAAGATATTGACAACGAAACATTGGGCGGCGCTACTACCCATTGCGAAATATCAGGCGTTACGGATTATAAATTCCCCGATGATAAGAGTTGCTTAGACCGCATCAGAGGGATTATGGGTAAAATCGGTCATTTTGAAACCGCAGGGTTCGACCGTATTAAACCTGTGAAGCCTGCCAAAGACCCCCATGAAATTTTAGGCATTATGCCTGCCGACCGCACCAAGCAGTACGATACCCTTGAGTTGATTGAGCGTTTGGTAGATAACAGCGAGTTTGACCAATACAAAGAGCTTTACGGTAAAACCATTTTGTGCGGTTACGCCCGTATAGATGGTTGGGCTGTGGGCATTGTGGCCAACAACCGCAAACTGGTAAAAAGCAAAAAAGGCGAAATGCAGTTTGGCGGGGTAATCTATTCAGACAGTGCTGACAAGGCGGCCCGCTTTATATTAAACTGTAACCAAAAGAAAATACCTCTTGTGTTTTTGCAGGATGTAACGGGCTTTATGGTTGGCTCGCGCAGTGAAATGGGCGGTATTATAAAAGACGGAGCCAAGATGGTAAATGCTGTTGCCAACAGTATTGTTCCTAAAATTACCATTATCACAGGTAACTCCTACGGTGCAGGTAATTATGCCATGTGCGGCAAGGCATACGACCCCCGCTTTATTTTTGCATGGCCTACGGCTAAAATTGCAGTAATGGGAGGCGAGCAAGCCGCCAAAACCTTGTTGCAAATACAAACTGCCACGCTAAAAGGGAAAGGGGAGGAGATTACCCCCGAAGCCGAAAAAGCGTTGCTGGATAAAATTACCGACCGCTACGAAGCCCAAACTACGCCGTATTATGCAGCATCGAGGTTGTGGGTGGATAATATCATCAACCCGTTGGAAACACGCCAGCACATCTCAATGAGTATTGAGGCGGCTAACCACAGTCCTATTACCAAGCAATTTAACCCCGGTGTGATACAAACCTGATGCAACACAAGTATCCATACCTGATTGTTGAAGGGAATATTGGTGCAGGAAAAACCAGTCTCAGCAAAAAACTTGCGGCTGAGTTTGATTGTCGCCTGATGCTGGAGCAGTTTGAAGACAACTCATTTCTGCCCAAATTTTATAACGATTCACGCAGGTTTGCCTTCCCGTTAGAGTTAAGTTTTTTGGCTGCACGCTTCACACAGCTTAAAGATATTATTACCAACCAAAGCGAGATTTTCAGTAATCCTTCCATTATATCCGATTACAGCTTTTTTAAGAACTTGGTGTTTGCAAGGGTTACCCTTGAAGACGACGAGTTTCAGCTGTTTTATAAACTGTATGAGATTATACAGCCCCAACTGCCCCGCCCTGACTTGATTGTGTACATACACCGCCCTGTAGGGCAACTGATTGCCAATATCAGCAAGCGGGGGCGCAGTTACGAGCAAGACATTCGTCCCTCGTACCTCGAAAAGATTGAGGCCGGCTACTTTGAGTTTTTTAAGCAGATGCCCAAGCAAAAAGTGGTGGTGATAGACGCTAAAAATCTTGATTTTGTGAACGATGCCGATGATTATGAACGTTTGAAAGACGTTTTGTTTACTACTGAATTTGCCGAGGGCATTTCCCGCCCTGTTATATAGCCTATGGGTACATCTGTTTTAATAGAATTGCACTATTTGCCAAGCATAGCGTATGTAAATGCCATAGCGGGCAATGCTGTGCTTTTTGAAGCCCACGAGCATTTTATCAAGCAAACCTACCGCAATCGTTGCCGCATTGCAGGAGCTAACGGAGTGCTGGATTTGATAGTGCCTGTAAAGAAAAAATCGGCCAAAGTACCCGTAAAAGAATTGGAAATAATGTATGCCGAAAAGTGGCAGCATACCCATTTTATGGCCGTGCATTCAGCCTATCGCTCGTCGCCGTATTATGATTACTTTGAAAACGACATCCATCGGTTATTTTTCACCCAACACAAGTATTTGCTGGATTACAACCTGATGTGGCTGGAGTGGGTGGTAAAAACACTCAAAGCTACCATCAATCATTCATTCACTACGGAATACACTGTGCAAGCAGGGGAGGGGGTAAACGATTTACGCAATACCATCAGCCCGAAAATAGAAACGGAATTTGTTCACCCGCACTACACGCAGGTGTTTGAAGAAAAGCAAGGTTTTATATCCAACCTAAGTATTTTAGATTGGATATGTAACGATTTGCAAGGGGCAAGAAGCTTTTACGCCTCTTGATATACGCCCATTTTAGAAAACTTCTCTACCCTAAAGTTTATCAAATCTTCG
Organism: Bacteroidota bacterium; assembly: GCA_008933805.1. NCBI lineage: Bacteria > Pseudomonadati > Bacteroidota > Bacteroidota bacterium. Next base: position 200,232 of record WBUH01000003.1, on the reverse strand, counting down.
GTTGAGTAGCCGCTAAGCTCTTTCAGCAAGCGTTTAATTTCTGTTTTAAGCGTTTTGTACATCGCTTGTGGGTCGTTGTGGGCACCACCAATCGGTTCTTTAATAATACCGTCAATAAGGCCTTGCTCCAACATATCCGTAGCGGTTAGTTTCAACGCTTCAGCAGCCCTTTCTTTATAATCCCAGCTACGCCATAAGATAGACGAGCAAGACTCAGGCGAAATCACTGAATACCAAGTGTATTCAAGCATCATCACTTTATCTCCGATACCAATACCCAACGCACCGCCCGAGGCACCTTCACCAATCACTATACAAATCACGGGTACTTTAAGCACGCTCATTTCAAGCAGGTTGCGGGCAATTGCTTCGCCTTGGCCGCGTTCTTCTGCCTCCAAACCGGGTGAAGCACCGGGAGTGTCAATCAGCGTGATAATGGGCTTATTGAATTTTTCGGCCAGCTTCATTAGGCGTAATGCTTTGCGGTAGCCCTCAGGGTTGGCCATACCAAAGTTGCGCAACTGGCGTTGCTTGGTATTACGTCCTTTCTGGTGACCGATAATCATCACACTTTTACCATCAATGCTGGCCAAGCCGCCAATCATGGCTTTATCGTCCTTCACATTGCGATCGCCGTGCAACTCTATAAATTCATCACAAATATTCTCAATATAATCCAGCGTATAAGGCCTGTCGGGGTGACGTGATATCTGCACCTTTTGCCAGCCTGAAAGGTTGCTGTATAATTTCTTTTTGGTTTCAAGTATTTCGGCTTCCAGCTTCTTTATGCTGTCAGTAACGTCCACTTTACCCTTTGCCTGCACTTGTTGCATTTTCTCCAACTGTTCTTCCAGTTCGGCAATAGGTTTTTCAAAATCCATCAGTTGTGCCATACTTACTTCATTTTTTTGAACCCGCAAAGTAAACCAATTTTCAAATTAGGTACACTATGCCCATTGCCTAAATAAATAAGATGTTGAAAATTAGCTAAATCAGTAAATTTTTAAAAAAAATATTGACAAAACACAGCATATAGCTATATTTGCACTCCCTTTTCGAAACCACGGTCTGGTAGTTCAGCTGGTTAGAATACGTGCCTGTCACGCACGGGGTCGCGGGTTCGAGTCCCGTCCAGACCGCAAAAAACAAAAAAGCCCTTGCAATGCGAGGGCTTTTTTGTTTTGTATTCGGGTGATGTTTACCAGTTTCGGCAAATCGTATTTCCGCTGCACATAGGTGCTACGCATATCTGTAAATCCGACGCACATACCGACATCCAGTTCATATTTCCATAAACGGGGTACACACTTTCCCAGCTTGATTGATTGTAAATGAAGGCCATATTGAAATACTGGCCGTTAAAATTACCGCCAACTTGTGAGCCCCTCGATTCTTTATACCAACGGCCCAAAAAACCGCGCTTATGCTGTTGTACAATAATGTGGGTGGCAGTGTATTTTTCGCCCTGTAATCCGTACTGGCAATATGTCTTCATCCACATTTTAGCCCTTTTTTGTGCAGGTGAGCCACAAGTAATTTCACCGAGATAATAGTTTTGGCCGCAGGATACACAAAGTGTTCCTGTTGTTTTTAATGCGGTACGGTTAAATTTCACAATGGCATACTCATCTTCCTGCTCAGCACTTTGTGCAGCATAGGTGGGGATTAAGCTTTCATCCGCTTGACCTACCATTACATCAACATCATAATTAGAGTAGTAAATATTCCCCCCTATTTGGGCTTTGTGTGCACCGTTTAGTAACTTGGCACAAAAGGGAGCTTGGGCGTTCACATGCCAGGCATCCAAATCACCGTCGTACACTAATGAGTTGCTGTTTGCGGTGTAATAAGCATCCATATCAGCATCTTCAAGGTCCTCGGGCATATTTTCTACGGCACTCTTGTATTGATCATACAATGAGTTAGTAAACCCGATATTCTGAAACCAGATGTGTGCCGTACTGTCACCCAAACTATCCAATGCCATAGCAGTAGTAAAAAAATGACTCAGGTTTTGAAATATCAGCCTGTCTCCGTTAAATTCAACATTATCCAAAGCATCTTGGTAATTGGCCATTGAATAGTCGGTTTCATTTTCGTCGGGCACCAAATTGGCTTGCGGTAACGGTTCAGTAATGGATGGGTTAGATACAGGGTTGTCTTTTTTACAGCCTGTCATAAGTACTCCTGAGAAAACCATGACTACAATTAATAGAATGAGATGGGAAAGACGTTTCCCTACAATTGGATTAGTGTTCATTGTTTGAATTTTGTTTAATAATTACCTACTCTGTTTCCCGCTTTTCGGTATACGCGCTTGATTAATATCAAATTTACCACGTTTAATAATCGCCGTAAAGCACCAATGATTGAGCGCAAGGAATGACAGAGTAAGTGCCGTAAAAACAGTGAAATTGATTTTCAGCGTTGGTTTAATAACGCACACAGGTTTTATTTCAAATCAACTCAGCCCGCTATTTCCTAACTTTGCGCTATGCCTGCTGCCGAGGATAAACTCAAAAAGATTATTTCGATACTGCCCGATTCTCCCGGAGTGTATAAGTACTACAGTTCCGAAGGGGAGTTGATATACATTGGCAAGGCTAAAAGCCTCAAAAAGCGCGTATCCTCTTACTTTAATAAAAACCAGTACGAGAACAAGAAAACGGCCGTGCTGGTAAGTCGTATTGACGATATACAGTACACGGTGGTAGATACCGAGTTTGATGCGCTACTGCTGGAAAACAACCTGATTAAGGAGTTTAAGCCCCGCTTTAATATTGATTGGAAGGACGATAAAACCTATCCTTTCATACGGCTTACCAAAGAACGGTTCCCAAAAGTTTTCCCAACCCGAAACCCTGTTAAAGATGGCTCCGAGTATTTTGGTCCATACGGCTCAGTAAGGATGATGCACACCATATTGGAGTTGGTGCGCAATGTATATCCTTTGCGTAACTGTAATCTAAACCTTAGCGATGCCAATATTAAAGCAGGGAAGTTTAAAACCTGCCTTGAGTATCAGATAGGGAATTGTAAAGGCCCCTGTGAAGGATTACAAAGCGAGGCGGATTACATGAATAGCATTGAGCAGGTACGCAAGATATTGCGCGGTAATGTGGGTGAGGTAATTCAATACCTTAAAAAGGATATGCAGGAAGCTGCCTCGCAATTGAAGTTTGAGGTGGCGGCTGTGGCTAAAACCAAGCTGGATATTTTAGAGAATTATCAAGGCAAATCAACGGTGGTTACACAGGTACGCCACGATGTAGATGTGTTTAACTTAGCCGATGAAGGTAAGAGCACCTTTATTAACTACCTGAAAGTAAACCACGGGATTATCATCCAAACCCAGACATTAGAGTATAAAAAACGATTGGAGGAAACGCCGCAGGAAATGCTTGAAATGGCCATTGCCGAAATGCGTAACCGATACAACAGCAAAGCCGAAGAGATATTAGTCCCCTTTGAGTTGGATATCGACGACCCGAATATCAGGTTTACGGTGCCTAAAACGGGGGATAAAAAGAAACTGCTTGACCTTTCACTAAAGAATGCTATTTTCTATAAAAACGATAAGGTAACCCAAAGCGAAAAGCTAAATCCCGATTTACGTGTAGAAAGGGTGATGACGCAAATGAAAAACGATTTGCACCTTACCGAATTGCCTTATCATATTGAGTGTTTTGATAACTCAAACTTTCAGGGAAAATACCCCGTATCAGCAATGGTGTGCTTTAAAAACGGCAAGCCCAGCAAGAAAGATTACCGCCATTTTAACGTGCAAACGGTAGAAGGTCCGAACGATTTTGCCACGATGAAGGAGGTAATTACCCGCCGTTACAAACGCTTGCAGGAAGAAAACCAACCTTTGCCCCAACTGCTGATAGTTGATGGTGGTAAAGGCCAGTTGAGCAGTGCGGTAGAGGCGTTAAAAGAAATGGGTATTTATGGCAAACTCCCCGTGATTGGTATTGCGAAGCGGTTAGAAGAAATTTATTACCCCGAAGACCCGCTGCCCCTGCACATAGATAAAAAATCAGAAACGTTGCGGATTATACAGCAAATGCGCGATGAGGCGCATCGTTTTGGGATTACCCATCACCGCAAACGCCGTGATAAAGGCACTTTGGTAACAGAACTGACCGAGATTAAAGGCATTGGTGATGAAACGGCCAATCAATTGCTATCGCACTTTAAATCGGTAAAGAAACTAAAAGAGGCTTCCTTAGAAAGCATTGAAGCCATTATTGGCAAGGCCAAAGCCAAAGTAGTGGTAGAGTATTTCGGTATGGGGGAATAATTACCCGTCATGCTGAACTTGTTTCAGCATCACATTACCATTTCAGGATGAACACCAATGAGATTCCGAAACAAGTTCGGAATGACGGAGTGCTGAAAATCTCTAAATCAACAAGTTAACAAATCAAAAACTCTCCTTACGGAAATTTAGGGAATTTGCTAAAGTCGGGTTTACGTTTCTCAACAAAAGCGTTTTTACCTTCTTTGCCTTCCTCGCTCAGGTAATAAAGCAAGGTAGCGTTACCTGCCAACTCCTGTATACCGGCTTGTCCGTCCAATTCAGCGTTGAAAGAGCTTTTCAGCATACGCAACGCTATCGGCGATTTTTCAAGGATTTTATTGCACCACTCTACAGTGGTTTGCTCCAACATTTCCAAAGGCACCACCTTGTTCACCAATCCCATTTGCAGCGCGTCGTTGGCATCGTATTGGTCGCACAAATACCAAATTTCGCGGGCTTTTTTCTGGCCTACAATGCGGGCAAGGTACGAAGCACCAAAACCACCGTCAAAACTACCCACCTTAGGACCAGTTTGGCCAAAACGGGCGTTTTCTGCAGCAATACTAAGGTCGCAAATCACGTGCAACACGTGTCCGCCACCAATTGCCCAGCCGGCTACCGCAGCAATTACAGGCTTGGGTATGCGGCGTATTTGCATTTGCAAATCCAACACGTTTAGGCGGGGTACACCGTCATTACCTACATAGCCGCCATCACCGCGCACGGTTTGGTCGCCGCCGCTGCAAAAAGCCTTACCGCCTTCTCCTGTCAAAACAATCACGCCAATGTCTTCGCGTTCGCGGCAAATGTTCATTGCGTCAATCATTTCTTTTACCGTAAGCGGGGTAAAAGCATTGTGTACCTTCGGGCGGTTAATGCTTATACGGGCTATGCCGTTGTATTGATGAAAAAGAATCTCTTCGTATTCTTTTATCGGTTGCCAGTCATATCTATTCCAGTCCATGTATCAATTGTTTATACTCGTTAAAAAATTTAGTATTGGTTTCAGCATCGGTAAACACCTCCAGCACCTTCGGGCGGTCAGAAGCTTGGTATAAAAGCTCAAGTTCCCTTTCCAGTTCCTCAAAATTGCTTGCCTGCGCATAGCCCACCTTCATATCCTCGCACAAAAGCTTTGCGGTACGTTGGTGGCGGGTTTCTAAAAACTCCTCGCGTTCGGGCATTTGCCCCGGCCCGTCAATCAACCTGAAAATAGCCCCACCGCCATTGTTCAGTATAATAATGCGCAAGTTTGCGGGCGCAAATTTATTCCAAAGGGCGTTACTATCATAAAAAAATGCCACATCGCCTGTTAGCAGAGTTACAGTATTTGCACCTAACACCACACCCCAATGGTTCATTGCTTCATCATCCATGTAGGCCATACCTACTGCGGTTGATGTGCACCCATCAATGCCTGATACTCCACGATTGCCGCATATTGCTATGTTACTGTATTTATTTCCGCCTAATATATTTACCCACCGCACCGCCATACTGTTGGCTAATTGCAATTGGCTTTTATCAGGCAAGTGTTTTAATATTCTGTCTGCAACGGCCAGTTCATGAAATGTTGGCTGAGAGAGAAATTCTTCTGTGAAGGAGGCAATTTGGTCGTCGTGTTTTTGCCAAAGATTGTTATAATCAGTGGTTAAATGGCTAAAATCCAATTGTTCAAAAACATCTCTGTCACTTCCTATAATCTGTATGGGCGAGGTATCAAACGGGTCGGCAGTTTCTCCAAACCTTGAAATATGAAAATGCTTTTTGGGTTTGTATTGGCGTAAAAATTGTTTCAGGTTTTTTGATACTACGCTGGTGCCAAAAGTTAATAATACTTCGGGTTGTAGTTGTGCTTTCAGTTGCGGGTTGGGTATAGAGAGCAGCATATCACTGTGGTAAAGGGCTCGGCTCGAGTTAAGTTGGTTACTTAAAACATCGCAAACAAACGGTATTTTGTCTTTAACTTTTTGATAAGCAATCAAAAGCCCCATTTCAGTATGTTTTTGTGTTCCTATAACTACCAATATTTTTTGATATTGATTAATGGCATTTTTTAACTCAGAAATATCTGATGCCTCACCCTTATTACCAAAATAAAAATCACTAGTTAGCTGAGCCAGCTGAGGGTATTCAAACGTGTCGTTTATTGCAGTATATAATGGTTCGCGCAAAGGCACATTAATATGCACCGGACCTCTATTCCCCGTTAATGATAGCTTCACAGCCTCAAAAACTGTAGCACTAAATTCTTCAGGATTATCGTAACGGTCGGGTAGGGTATAACTTGCTTTTACGTGCTTACCAAACACCTCGTGTTGGTGCATGGTTTGGCCGTCCCATTGGTCTATCATCTCAGGAGGCCTGTCTGCCGTTATTACTATAAGCTGTAAGCGTTGGTAATATGCCTCAACAACGGCAGGATACAGATTTACCACAGCACTGCCCGATGTACAAATTACAACTATCGGAAGTGAGCACCGTTGTGCCATGCCCAATGCAATAAACCCCGCACTCCGCTCATCAATTACACTTTGGCATTTAATACCTGGGTGGCGGGCAAAAGCCATGGTAAGCGGTGCATTGCGGCTGCCGGGACAAATTATTGCATAACGTACATCGGCGGCTGCGCACGCGGCGGCTATGTGGTTAATGGCTTCCTGCATTACGGTGTATAAAACGGGCAAACCTAAAGTTTGTTTGCTGAATTATCAAACGAACCTCACCCGACTTCCCACAGAGCATTGATTATACCGCTCTTGCCCTTTCCTAAAGGCGGGGGAGTAACACAAAGTCATACCTTATAATCAAAATTAGTTAGTCGTTGGGTGAAAGTCCCCTTTAGGGGATTTAGGGGTCAACCTCACCCGACTTTTCACCGCTCATTGATTTTCCATACTTTGCCCTCTCCTAAAGGCGGGGGAGTAACACAAAGTCATACCTTAAATCAATATTAGTTTGTCGTTGGGTGAAAGTCCCCTTACAGGGGATTTAGGGGTAAAATTTTAAAATTACTTTGGGGGTAGGGGTAACTTTTATTGTATAGAGAATATTGGCATTAAGATTGAAACTATGAAAACAAAACAACACACTATGAAAAAATTATACATGCTTGCCTTTTTGATGTTGGGCATTGTATCCTTTGCAGGTGCCCAGCATCATATAGGTTTTTACCTGAACGGAGCTACACCGTTTAATCAATTAAACGATTCAGGATATCGCAACGGTATCGGCTTTTCGGCAGAGTACCTTAGCCCTTCATTATTTGCACCCAATACCCGCAGCCCGTTTGAAGTAAGGGTAGGAGCCGGCATCGAGTTTTTTCATCACGGCAGCAGCAAAAAAGTAGAAGATTTAGTGTTTAACACTCCCAACAACGATTTGGGCAGCAGCAAATTGCAAAACCAAATGTTCGGTTTTTTTGTAGCTCCTAAATTCATATTCAACGTAGGCCGTTTCAGTCCTTATGTTGATGTGTTTGCAAACGCCCGCATATTTAACAGTTATCAGGTAAACCGTTTTAATAAAGAAGTACAAGGGTATGAGCGTACCAGCAATAAGCCGGTGGTACAAAACGCTGCCGCCCATTACGGTGGTTCTGTAGGGCTTATTTATAACTTGGGCAGCCGAATAGCTTTTGATGCAAGGGTGAGTTACTCAACAGGCAGTGCTATAAACTTTGTTGATTTAAAATCACCGGCTAAAGATCCCGATCTTGCCAGCGGCATCACATACCGCACTGTGCGTACTCCCGTATCGGATATGCTTACGTACCGCATAGGTATATTAATAAAACTGGATAATGTGCAACGCAGCCAAAGCACACATTACACCCCAAACAATAACAGAATTAATTTAACTCCCAATACTCCCGCTCCCCGACCTGCTGAGGTGAAGCCTGTGCCAAAACCAACACCGCCGGTTAATCATTAATAATAAGGTATAGATAGGTTAGGTATAACAAGCCGTGCACTAGTGTACGGCTTTGTTTTTTTACGGTCACCCACTTGCTATAATATTTATGTGTAACTGGTTTTTTTTGATGAACTTGCTGATGCATTGTTTTCTATCAAACCAATAAAGGTCATTAACACATGAAAAAACTATTTATTATTGCCATTGCGCTATGTGGTTTCTCTTCTGTTCAGGCGCAGTATTTTGAACACCTTTACGGCCGTCAGTTTGATGACGCCCTTTCTGACGGTAAAAACACCGTTAACACTCCCGGCTTTGTAATAGCAGGCGAAGGAGGGGCAGTTGCCATGCCACTAAGTATTATCACGCTAACCCATACCGACATAACTGGAGTGCCGTATTTTAATCATGAGTATGAGCTATACAGCTCTACCGGTGTTACTGTTTCTCCGGGTGGAACAAAAGTGTTTGAGTATCCCAACAGCAGTGCAGCGTTTGGGGTGGTAGGCAGGTTTTACGACCCAAGTATGGGTGCACCTTACTCAGGTATTTATTATTTTACGGTTGATGCTGCCGGAAACCCCATTAATGCCTACGAATACAGGATACAACCTATTGGAGGGATGACTTGGGAAGTGTACACTGTTACATCAGTAGCATTGTCTGCCTCGGGTAATGAAGCGTATATTACAGGCAGTGCCCAAAATGCATGGACTGATGCTTATGTCTTTGTGCTGAAAATTGATATTGCTTCAGGTGGCATAATATGGGGCAATTTGTATGATTTTGTAACCCCATCAGCACCGGCGTTTGCGTTGGCTGAAGACATAATCGAAAGCCCGTTTTCTCCTGAAGTGATGGTAGTAGGTACGGTATATAGCCCCGGACTTACCCAAGATGCATTCTTCCTTCCCGTAGATGCTAATTCAGGAGCTGCGGGTACGGCGGTTACTTATGGCACATCAAGTACTTGGGACTATTTTTCTTCTATAAGTGTAGCAAACCAAGTAGGCGGCTTTGTGATAGGGGGGTATATTTCTTCTTCAGTATCGCCTCCGTTCGATTTTTGGTTGAATCTGGTTGATGCTGCCGGTAACAGTATTTGGGCAAACCAGTACGATTATAGTTTTAATCCCGGCGGTGATGAACGTTGTTACGATGTGATAGAAAGGTTCAATACATCGGGAAAATATGAATATTATATGGGGGCACTGCCTATAACGGGGTTATGGGTTCATCAGATGCATTGATTGTTAAAACGGATGACGCCGGTGCCTCTGTTGGGGAGTTTAGTTACGGTGATGCGAATTTTCAGCTATGTTTCAAAATAGACCAACTGGACGGTACGGGCAATGACGGGCTTAGTATTTTTGGTATGGGTGATTTTTCAGCAATGCCCGGCGTAGGCTCAGAAATGTACATCCGCAAAGTATATTTCAATGGAGAGTCGGCGTGTAATCAGGCACTTAGTGTCTCTCCAACCATGTCGGCTCCTGGACAAATGGGCAATGTTTCAGTAAATATGCCTTCGTGGTTTAATTTTAATACACTATGGGTTGCAAATGCTCCAATTAATGATAAAAATACCTGTTTTGCATGGTGGATACCCGGAGGCAGCAACGCTCGTATGCAGCCTGATGAACCTAAAGGCGATAAAGAGGCATTGGTTGTACCCAACCCAATGCAGCAAGGCACACAAGCAATTGCTGTAGAGGTTAAAACCGATGCACCGGTTACCGCACAAGTAGCCATATACGATATGCTGGGCCGCTGCTATTACAACAGCAGTTTTGAACTGGTAAAAGGCAGCAATAGCTTACCCTTGGATATCAGCGCCACAAACATGGCAGCAGGTATGTACACGGTAAAAGTTACAGGCACCAACCTGTCAAACAATATTTTATTATTAATTAAATAAGTAACAATAATTGAAACAATGCACCGGTAGCCGCAAAACGGCTACCTTTTTTGTTTATAGGCTGCATCTTTTACACAATAAAACCCGTTGGTACAATTGATAGTATATTTGCACACCCACAAACCAAAGAGTTATGAAAGTACTGGCAGTAATTCCCTCACGTTATGCATCAACCCGTTTTCCCGGCAAGCCGTTGGCACAAATTGGTGGTAAAAGCATGATACAGCGTGTTTACACTCAGGTAGAAAAAGCTACCCGCATTGATAAAGTGGTGGTGGCTACTGATGATGGCAGGATATACGACCACGTGCAGGATTTTGGCGGTAATGTGATGATGACTGCCGAGCAACACCAAAACGGTACTGAGCGCTGCGCCGAGGTGATTGAAAAACTGTACAACGAGTTTGATGTGGTATTGAACATACAAGGCGACGAGCCTTTTATATTGCCTGAACAGGTTGACTTATTGGCCAAATGCTTTGAAGATGAGGCCACCGATATAGCTACGCTGATAAAACAAACCGATAATACCGAAGCATTGTTTAGCCCTAACACTGCAAAGGTGGTTTATAACGAAGATTTTAAAGCCCTTTATTTTAGCCGTCAACCCATACCGCACTTGCGCGGAGTGCCCCACGATGAATGGGCTGCCCGCCGCATTCATTATTTGCACGTGGGTGTTTATGGTTACCGAAAAGAAGTGTTGGGTGAAATTGTAAAACTTCCGTTATCCACATTAGAAAGCCTTGAAATGCTAGAGCAACTTAGGTGGTTGGAGAACGGTTATACAATATCGGTAAGCCTTACAGACTTCCACAGTGTAGCGGTTGATGTACCCGAAGATTTGCACAGGGCTGAAAATTTTTTACAACAGTTTCCACAGTTTAGTTAACGTTCCGTTAAAATGTGATACCTTTGCATCCCGTTCAGGGAGATAGTTTTCGGGTTCGTTCGTAAAACTATAAGCAGCTTCCACACAGAGTTTTGTCATGAAAAAAGTTAAATACGTTTTTGTAACGGGCGGGGTAACTTCGTCCTTAGGAAAGGGCATTGTATCAGCATCACTTGCTAAATTATTGCAGGCCAGAGGCTATTCAGTAACCATCCAAAAATTTGATCCCTATATAAATGTGGATCCCGGAACCATGAACCCCTACGAGCATGGCGAATGCTATGTGACTGATGACGGTGCTGAAACCGATTTGGATTTGGGTCACTACGAGCGTTTTTTAAATATACCTACCTCGCAGGCCAACAACGTTACCACCGGAAAAATCTACCAAAACGTTATTCAAAAAGAGCGTAACGGCGATTATTTAGGCAAAACCGTGCAGGTAATCCCGCACATTACTGATGAAATAAAAAACCGTTTTAAATTACTAGGAGAAACGGGCGATTACGATATTATAATTACTGAAATAGGCGGTACTGTGGGCGATATTGAATCGTTGCCATACATTGAGGCAGTACGTCAAATGAATTGGGAACTGCCCGAAGACGATTGTGTGGTGATACACCTAACACTGGTTCCTTATCTTTCAGCTTCAAAAGAACTTAAAACAAAACCTACCCAACACAGCGTGAAAATGCTGCTTGAGTATGGTATACAGCCTGATATATTGGTGTGCCGCACCGAGCATCCGCTAAATGCTGAAATCAGGAAGAAAATGGCATTGTTTTGCAACGTAAAGGCCAACGCGGTGATAGAGTCAATAGATGTTGAAACTATTTACGAAGTGCCTTTGATGATGCAAAAAGAAAAGTTAGATAAGGTGACCCTTGCCAAACTGAAACTACCTGCTAAAAACGAGCCCGATTTAGAAAGCTGGAAAAACTTTTTGTTTAAGCTTAAACACCCTAAAACCGAAGTTAAAATCGGGTTGGTGGGTAAATACATCGAGTTGCCCGATGCATACAAATCAATAGCCGAAGCTTTTATTCACGCAGGTGCAGAAAAAGAGTGCAAAGTTCATTTGGAGTACATACACTCTGAAACCTTGCACGAAGAAACCATTAAACAAAAACTAGGACACTTAGACGGTGTTTTGGTAGCTCCCGGCTTTGGTGAGCGTGGTTTTGCAGGAAAGATTGAAGCCATTCGTTTTGCCCGCGAAAACAAAATACCATTCTTTGGTATATGCTTGGGTATGCAATGTGCAGTGGTTGAGTTTGCCCGCAACGTGCTTAACTGGAGCGGTGCCGACTCTACCGAGATGAATGCTAAAACAAAATATCCGGTTATCAGCTTAATGAATGAGCAGAAAAAAGTAACTCAAAAAGGAGGTACTATGCGTTTAGGCTCTTATAACTGTGAGTTACAAAAAGGTTCGCTGGCATCATTAGCATACGGAAAAACAAAAATTTCTGAACGCCACCGTCACCGCTACGAGTTTAATAACAAGTTTTTGACTGAGTATGAAGCGCACGGAATGATGGCAAGCGGCAGAAACCCTGATGGTGATTTGGTTGAAATTTTTGAATTGAAAGACCACCCGCACTTTATCGGAGTGCAGTTTCACCCTGAGTTAAAGAGTACGGTAGCCAACCCACACCCGCTTTTCATCCGCTTTGTTAAAGCAGCGAAAGAATACAGCATGAACCGCCTTACCTATTAATTCAGTAGAATTAATAACCATTAAGAGAACTGTTTTTAAGTTCTTTTGATTGATAGCAAAAGCACAAAAGCGCAACGAACAATTGCGCTTTTGTGCTTTTGTGTTTAAACGGAGTTGGGCAATACTATCAAGCGCGTTGATAATAAAACGGTAATGTAAAAAAATAGCTTTTTTTACAGATACCTTTTTGTATTTTGCAGATACATTATACTGTAAACATTTAGCTTGCTATGAAGAAAATTTTACTCCCTGTTCTCACACTTTGTATTTGCCTTTGCAGCGCCATTTCGGCCAATGCACAGCGCTACCTTTCAGAAGTGTATGCCAACGTAACCGTAACCAAAAATGTGGTGTACGATTCAAACATGTCTTGGCCTTCACTTCCTGCAGTTCCTCCACCGTTGGTGAAAATCGGGTTGCAATGTGATATTTATGAACCCACAGGCGATACCGCTACTGCACGTCCTTTGGTTATATTGTTGCACACAGGTAGTTTTTTACCTGCACTAATCAACCAGCAAACCACAGGCGGACGCTCTGATAGCGCTATAGTACATTATTGTACCCGTCTTGCACAACGTGGTTATGTAGCAGTGGCTGTTAGCTACCGCTTAGGTTGGAACCCAACCACCACAAACAGCGATACTGCTACATCGTTATTGTTGCAAGCTACTTACCGTGCCATACAAGATACCCGTAATGCAGTACGTTTCTTCCGCTCAAACGCGTCTACTTATAAAATTGATACTGACCGTATAGCAATTGGCGGACAAGGAACAGGCGGATATGTATCTCTTGCATACGCAGCACTTACTAAACAAAGCGAAGTTGAATTAGAAAAATTCAGCTGGCCTAACACTTCTCCAATGGTTAATACAGCCATGATGGGCGATTGGTTAGGTTTGGGCGGTATTCCGCAGCTAAACATCCCCGGCGATGCAAACGTATCAACCGATGTTGACTTTGTATTTAACTACGGTGGTGCAATGGGCGATTCATCTTGGATTGAAGCAGGTGAAGTACCCATCGCTTCAGTACACTGTAAGTTAGATCCTTATGCTCCTTACGGATTTAGCAACGTAATTGTACCTACAACCGGTGCAACTGTTATAAACAATGCTTGCGGTAGCCGCGAAACAATTCGTATCAGCCAAAAATTGGGCAATAACGATATCATCAACGACCGTCAATACAACGACGTATTTACCACCCGTGCAGAATCAATGAACGAAGGCTTCCAAGCTTTGTATCCTTTGGTTTTGCCTCAAGCATCACAACAATTCTTGAACCAAGGTTCACCTTGGGAATGGTGGGATAGCACAACCATTAAGATGTTCGGTCCTATGGGTGTTAATGCTCACAAAAACTCAATGCTTACCAACCCTGATATGAGCTATGCCAAAGGCAAAGCTTATATGGATACCGTAATAGGATTTATCAACCCACGTATGGTGTGTGCTTTGGGTTTACCGGGCTGCCCTGCTAAAAAAACCAACAGCGTAAAAGGTGTTGATGTTAGCAAAAAAGTTGAGGTATATCCTAACCCTGCTTCATCATCAGTTACATTATTCTTTGGTGCTGGTACTATTAAAACTGTTGAGGTGTATAACCTAAGCGGACAATTGGTAGCCACCGAAACCAACTTTAACGATAGCCGCGTAACTATTGGTCGCAATGATTTGCCTGCCGGTGTTTACATGGTACGTGCCGTGCTTGAAAACGGTACTGCCTACGGTAAAGTAGTATTTGAATAAACCTAACCTACCTATAAACCAATGAACCCCGGTGGCGATTGCTATCGGGGTTTTTTATTTACCTGAACGTATAAAATTTAAACTCAGGGGTGTATTTTTATCGGGTGAGATATTTAGTTGTAATATTAATAGCAATGGCAGCATCGGTTATGTGCAAAAGCCAATCGGTGGATAATGTTGCAGGGGTTAAGTTGGCCTATATTTTACCCGTTACCAGTAAGCCTGCAAGGTAATGGATAATAGAGGCCCAATGACGGGTGTTTTTTTTGAGCGGAATTTTGCAAACGGTGTCCGGTTGGGAGTAGAGATGAACTATTGCTACAGTACCTTTAGTCATACCTATACAAATCTTCCTGATACGCAGGGCTTCATTACCTATAGCGGAAACTCAAAGTATTTTGCAATGCCCGTTCACTTTGCTTTCAATGCCCTGCACGAGCATAAAAACCAACCGTTTGGCTTGTATGGCAAACTTGGATATATGCCATATCTACACCTGAGTAGTGAAGTAAAATATGAGTATCAAATCAATCAGGCGTTCAATAGAAAATTAACATCAACCCAAAGTCACACCGAACATTATGTGTTGCTTGGCGTAGAATTTACGTATACAAAAAGAGGTGCGGTACTTAGCATGGGTTTAACCAATTATAACAATATCAAAGTATCACAAAAGCGTCCTTACACGGGGTTCCCGTCCTTGTCGGTAGATGCCAAAATAGGGATGCGTTTGTAGCTACTCCAGCAAAACACGGTCAGTGCCATCAAAATAAGGTGCTTGCAGCGATACCACCTTCAACGGTGTTTTTGAGGTAGTAACCACCCTGTGCGGCGTATTTTTCGGGATAAAAATAAAATCACCCTTTTTTACTGTAAAAACTTTGTCGCCCAGCGTCATAATTGCTTCACCATCAAGCACCGTAACGTGTTCAGTATGGTGCAGGTGCTTGTGTAGTTTCACTTCCTTTTTAATAAAAATTACAAAGCTGCTGCACAAACTGTCACTGTACAACGGACGGCTATATACATTTTCAACTCCCGCAGGACATTGTATCGTATCCGTATTTTGAGTGTTTTGGGCAAATAGGGGCGAGGTAAAAACAACAAGCAATAAGGCGTAAAAAAGTTTCATACTACTAAGATAATGCTTGGCGGCCTGTAAAAAATTAAAAGTACACTACCTTTGCCGCGTGGATTTCAGGCTTGCATTTCAGCCCGAAGGGCTGCCCCAAAAAATAAACTACCGGCAACAAGTGTTGCTGGCGGGCAGTTGCTTTGCTGAGAACATAGGCAACCTGCTGCACCACTATCGCCTCAATGTGTTGCAAAACCCCAACGGCATTTTATACAATCCCGTAAGTATTGCCCAAACCTTGCAAAGAGCGTTAGAAGGCAAGATGTATGAGCCCGAAGAGCTTTTTTATCACAACGATTTATGGGCAAGCTGGCAACACCACGGACGGTTTTCACATCCCGATAAAGACACTTGTATTAAAGGGATAAATGAGCAACAGCAAGCCGCTAAGGGATTTTTACAAAGCGGACACTGGTTGGTAGTAACCTTTGGTTCAGCGTTTGCCTACCGCCTAAAAAGCAGCGGCCAATTAGTAGCCAACTGCCACAAATACCCCAACAAAGAGTTTGACAAGGAACTGCTAAGCACCGCTGAAATTATTACCGAATGGAGGAAGTTTATTGAATTATTGCAAACAGTTAATCCCCGGTTAAACATTCTGCTTACCGTTAGCCCCGTGCGTTATGTGCGTGATGGTTTGGTAGAGAACAACCGCAGTAAGGCCCGCCTGATTGAGGCCGTTCATACACTTTGTGAAAACTATGGGAACGTTCATTATTTCCCTGCTTATGAATTGGTAATGGACGATTTGCGCGATTACCGTTTTTTTGAGGCTGACATGGTGCATCCCAATGCCCAAGCTATTGAATACGTATGGGATGCTTTTGTAAAAGCTGCTTTTGATAGTGAGGCGCAGTTGATTTACCCGCAGGTGAAACAATTATTGGCCGATGCCTCCCATCGCCCGTTTCATACAGATACTACGCAGTATCAAAAATTTGTGGCCGCCCGTCAATCAAAAATACAAGCATTTAAACAGCAATATCCGTTTGTAAACTTAGGGATGGATGGGCTGTAAGCTCCGTATCGGAGCAACAAAACTCAGATTTTCTGAGTACCTTGCGGTATCATCTTACCTATGCGTTATTTATTTTTAGCACTCACACTGTTCTTAACCGGTTTGTGCCTTGGCTTAAGGGCCCAAAACATCACTAACGACACTGCCAACTACCCTTATTGGGTGGAAATGATGCAACGTCCCGGTGTAAATTTTGCCGCTACCCAACGTGCGTTTAATTTATACTGGCAACATCGGAAAGTAACCAAAGGCAGCGGCTGGAAACCTTTTAAACGCTGGGAGTATTATTGGCAATACCGATTGGACAGCAACGGAAATATTCCTGCTGCAAACGATGTGTGGAATAGCTTTTACGGACTAAAAGAAGAGATTAATACCAACCCTTTTGAGCAAAAAGGCGAAAGCGATATACAATACAAAGGCAACGAGGGCAACTGGAAACCCCTTGGCCCTATTTTACTACCCAACAACGTAAGCGGTCAACCCAACGGATTGGGCAGGGTAAACGCCATTGCTTTTCACCCTACTGACAGCAACATTATTTACGCAGGTGCACCTGCCGGAGGCTTTTGGATTACCAGAAACTACGGGCAAACATGGCGTACTACAACCGATAGTTTACCCTCGTTGGGGGTATCGGCCATTGCGGTAAACCCCTCAAATCCAAACACAATCTATATTGGCACGGGCGATAGGGACGGCGGAGACTCTTATGGATACGGTGTATTGAAAAGCAACGACGGAGGCGAAAGCTGGTTTCTTGCTAATACAGGAATGGGGAGTCGTACGGTGGGTAAACTACTGATTTACCCAAGCTCGCCCAATACGTTGATAGCTGCCACCAATAACGGGATGTATAAAACCACCAACGGCGGCAATACGTGGACTAAAACCTCATTAACGGCAAATTTTAAAGATGCCGCCTTTAAACCCGGTGATTACACAATAGTGTATGCTACCGAAGCAGGAAACTTTTACCGCTCTGCCGATGGGGGCGATTCATGGACAAAAATTACCAGCGGGTTGCCAACAGGGCATCGCGGGGTAATTGGTGTAAGTGATAACGACCCGAGTTACGTGTACTTCTTATTGACGGAAAACAGTGTATTTAAAGGATTATACCGTTCTACCAATAGCGGGGTAAATTTCAGTACCCGTTCTACTACACCTAATATTATGGGCTATGCTGCCGATGGCAGCGGAACTACAGGGCAGGGATGGTATGACCTGTGCATTGCTGTTGAACCTAACAACAAAGACATTGTGTATGCGGGGGGTGTGAATGTATTTAAATCAACCGATGGAGGTGCCAACTGGGTCATAAACGCCCATTGGACGGGCAGCGGCGGTGGTGATGATGTTCACGCCGACCAACACGTGTTTGAATATTCTCCTGTAAACGGTCGCTTGTATGTAGGCAACGACGGCGGTTTGTATTACAATCGCAACGGAGCTAAAGACTGGCGCGACATCTCAAGCGGGATGGCGATAGCCCAAATATATCGCCACGGTCAAAGCACTCAAAGCCGCAAAAAATATATTCATGGGTATCAGGATAACGGAACCGCTTATTTTGACGGCCAATGGCACACTATACGCGGCGGTGACGGTATGGATTGCGTAGTGGATTATTCTGACGAGGATATTATGATAGGCTCGTTGTATTACGGTGATTTTGTGCGTTATAATGACGGAAAATCAGAAGGCACATTTGCCGCCAAAGATAAACTGGGAATTACCGAAGAGGGTGGATGGGTAACCCCACTGATACAGCACAACACAACCCCTGCTACCTTTTTTGCAGGATACAAAAACGTGTGGCACACCACCAACGGTAAGGATGATGTAGCCAATATTACATGGACTAAAATTTCGGACAACCTTGCCGGTAGCAATACCGAAAACATCACCGCATTAGAGCAACACAGCACCAATCCCGATATTTTGTATATGTCGCGCAGCGATAATAAATTTTTCAGGTGTGATAACCCCAATGCTACTACCCCAACTTGGACAAACCTAACCTCAAAATTGCCGGTGGGCGGACTCACCCCTCGCTGCATTGAAACCGGAAAATACAGCAACAACAGGGTGTACATAGGGATGGGCAAAGTAATTTACCGCTCAGACAATAAAGGCGATACATGGACAGATGTTACAGGTAACATTCCCAATCTTACCATCAACACTATTGTGGTAGATACCTCAAAAAATCAGGAAGAAGTGTATGTAGGTACCGATGCAGGGGTTTACTACCGAAACTTTACCACGATGGCTAACTGGTTGTACTTTTTTAAAGGACTCCCCCTATCAACCAACGTAACCGAACTTGAGATATACTACAACATACCCAACCCAACCAACGCAAAACTACGTGCATCTACCTACGGACGCGGGATGTGGGAAACCGATTTGTATACCGACGGTACTAAAAAACCGGTGGCCGATTTTAGTATCAACCGCACGGAAATGTGCGTGAACTCAGTAGTTACTTTAGAAGACAACACAGGCTATATACCCACCAAATTAAAGTGGCAATTTTCGCCTGCCAACGTAACTTATCTAAACGGCACTACCGATACTTCTGAAAACATCACAGTGCGTTTAAATGTAAGCGGTAATATATCAGTTACATTAATTGCCCAAAACGCGAACGGCAGCGATACCGCCATCCGCCAAAATTATATTTATGTGTACGATACGGCCAAACGTACTTGTATTACCAATACCACGGGCACTACCGGGTTTGGTATTGGGGTACACAAAGTGAAACTTGCCAACGTTGATAACAGCAGCAACGGATTTGACCAAAACGGCAGTTATGAAGACTACACTTGCCAGCAAATCATCCAACTGAAGCACGATAGCACCTACACACTGAATGTTACTACAGGTTCATACAACGACGAGTCGGTAAAAGTATTTATAGATTATAACAACGACGGGGACTTTAAAGATTTTGGCGAGCAAATATTTGCAGGCCCTTCGCAACGCACCAACCACAGCACCAACTTTACTACACCCAAAACAGCAGTAGCCAATAAACTGTTGCGTATGCGGGTAATATCTGATTACGGTACTATAGGCTCACCCGATTGCCCCACGTTGGGCTACGGTCAATCCGAAGATTATAACGTGTATTTTGATGCACCCACAGCAAGCCTGACTGTAGCTAACGACACCCTTTGTTTTGGTGATACGGTGGTGTTTACTACATCATCTACCGGAAAAATAAATACCCTTTTGTGGGATTTCGGGGTGGGTGCTACCCCCCAAACCGCCAACGGAAACGGTACTTATAAAGTAGTGTACAGCAATGCAGGGTTTAAAAAAGTTACCGCCGCCATTAATGGCAGCACCGCCTATCAAAAAGACTCGCTGGTATGGATCGCAGCCAAACCCGTAGCAGGTTTTGTGGTTCGAGATACGCTTTCGTGTTCGGTGAGCAGGGCGTTTAACTTCACCAACAACTCCATCGGTGCAAGTCCGCTAACCTACACGTGGAAGTTTGGTGATAATACCACCGCCACCACAATACACCCCTATAAAACATACGCTACTGCGGGAAATTATACGGTGTGGCTGATTGCCAAAACTGCTTTGGGTTGTACGGACTCCGCTTCAAAAGTGGTTAATCCTTCTAACAGTTCATTAAACACTGCATTTACCATTGATACGCCTTCGTTGTGCTTAAAGGGTAATGCGTTTACAGTTACTAATACTTCGTCGCCATCATCGGGTACATTGGTTACGTATGAACTAAATTGGGGCGATGGTGCCACAACCGTTCCGACCGGAAGCGTACAGCACAGCTATAAAACCGAAGGAACTTATATTGTAAAACTGAAAGCCGCAAGCACAGCAGGATGCTCGGATAGTGTGCTAAAATCAGTTCAAGTGCATCCGCAACCTGTGGCCGATTTCAGCATGAACCCTTTTCTCGCGGGATGTGCTCCCATGCAAATACAACTGAACAACAGCAGTTCTGTTTCGGGCGGTACATTAAGCTATCTATGGGAGTTAGGGCAAGGGGATACTTCTACCAAAGCACAACTTTCAAAAACCTTTGCAACAGGCGGACTTTATGCAATAAAACTAACAGTCACTACCAATAAAGGTTGTAAGGACGATACTGCCAAAACCATTATGGTGCTTGATAAACCAACGGCCACGTTTAACAAAACCTATTTGGCAGATAAAAAAGTAACCTTTACCCCAAACATTTCGGGCTATCCTACTTACCGTTGGAATTTTGGAGATAACACCGGTACCCAAACAGGATTTTCGCCTACGCATCAATATGCAAACGGCGGCACATACACTGTATTGTTGGAGGTAGAAGACAACCAAGGATGCCGAAACACTAACTCTGATACGGTAAACATTATAGGTGTAGGGATTAATTTGCCCCAAAACATAAAAGGGGTACAAGTACTGCCCAACCCGTTTAGCAATAGTATTGACGTATCGTTTGTGTTGAGTTCAAAGCAGGCGGTTAGCGTTTATATAACCGATGTATTGGGACGTAAAGTGTTGGATATTTACAACGATAAGATGCCGATAGATACATTTACAACCACTGCAAACACCGAGCAATTACCACAAGGATTCTATCAGGTGGTGATTGAGGCCGGTACCGAAAAGTATGCGGTAAAGGTGGTGAAATAAAAACTTTCGTTAAGTAGAACGGGGGGTCGGGTTTAAAGCCCGAACCCCCGTTTTATTTTAAAGCAACGAGTTTGATATCCGTTTGTATCGACGTGTATTATGACTTAAAATCTTCTTTGTGGCGAAGTAAAGAACTTCAGATGCTTGCCGGGTGCTATGATTTGTTGCATAAGCAAGTGTAGAATAAACACTGTAACAGCTATAAACAAAAAAACCGCAGGGATGGCCTGCGGTAATTTCATTTTATCTATAAGGTAAAATGAAAGAAAGTATTGCTCTACCGTATATGCAGCAAATATTACACCAAACCACATGTTTTAATAGTGGAGAAGATGTATTTTACTGATATTCAGTAAAAATATTATTCTTCGATGATGATGCCCGATTGCTCTTTGTTTGGAGAAGCAATGGTGGTTAATTTGGTTTGCAGCTTACGGTTTTGTTTTTTAAGCACTGAAACCACTTTGTTTTTTCTTTCTTTTCTTTTTAAACGTGTAACTGCCATGGCGTAAAAATTTTAAAGGACGGCAAAGGTAAAAAATAAAACCTGATTTTTTCAATCAAATTTTACTTTGATTCAATCATTCTCATTTAATCGGTACTGTAATCATCCACCATCACCTCATCTATCTTTACAGTGTACCCTGCAGGCGGTTTAGGAGCCATTAGAACAAAGCGTTCCCCTCCACCCGCACGACACCCTCCCCAAATATTATATACCCTCCAAATCATTGCTTTGTGCGTGGTATCCAAATATAAACGATGAACGAAACGCACGTGGCAATCGCCGCCAAAATACTCATTCAATAAAATATGGGTACTGAGATTAAAGCTGTCGATACCCGCAGGCGGGCACTTCTCTTTTAATAACAGCAATGTACTGTCGTTATCAATCAGCCAAGGCACGTTAAAACAAAAGCGTTTACGGGGCAGCAGCATCTTAAACTCAAGAGGTATTAGTCCCTTTGCCAGTTCGGCTGAATCTGCTTTGGCACTATCAAAAGTACGCTGGGCAGAAGCAGCACTCATAACGGCTACACTGATAAGAAGGCAACAAAAAAAGCGTTTCATACGGTTTCATCCGATAAAACGCTTTTGGGTAAATAGTATTACGGTTTATAAGCTGGCCGTACGCCCGCCGTCAACCACCACATTGGTTCCGTTGATATAGGCTGCCATTGGCGAAGCAAGAAACGTAGCTGCATAGCCAATTTCTTTTGGGTCGGCAAAACGCCCTGCGGGAATTTCGTGCAGCATTTCACCTTCAACCGTGCCTTTGTCTTTATTTGTTTTCTCTGATTTATTTTCAATAATGGCACTCAAACGCTCGGTACTGGTGGCACCGGGCAAAATATTATTAACGGTAATGCCAAACGGGGCCAGTTCACCTGCAAGAGTTTTTGCCCAGTTGCCCACCGCGCCGCGTATGGTGTTTGATACGCCCAAACCGGGTATAGGTTGCTTTACCGAGGTAGAAATAATATTGATTATCCGGCCGTAGCCTTCGCGTTTCATGCCATCAGCTACGGTTTGCACCAATATGTGGTTGCACACCAAATGGGCTTGGAAGGCCGCCAAAAATTGCTCAACACCCGCATCAATGGCTTTACCTGCCGGAGGGCCTCCGGTGTTGTTTACCAAAATATGTACGGGGCTGGTTTTTTGCAGGTAATTATCCAGCTTCACTTTCAAAATATTGGGGTTGGCAAAATCAGCCACAATCGATTCGTGGGGTTGCCCGTAAGGAGTTGGCAAAGCGGCTTTAACCGCGGCCAATTTCTCAGGGTTGCGGGCTATTAATATCACAGTGGCTCCGGCCTCAGCCATCAGCATAGCGGTGGCTTTGCCTATGCCCTGTGTGCTGCCGCAAACTACGGCGCGTTTGTTTCTTAAATCTATCTGTAACATACTAAATGCAGCCTGCAAACCTAATGCTATTTTAGCCTTTGGGGGTAATTTTTTAATGAAATCTAAGCCCTAACTTTGTAATAAAATTTAAGAAGTAAGGACAACTGATGCACACACTGGAGCCATTTTTTTTATGGCGCGAATTGTACAGGGCTGAGGACGATAACCGCTCTCCGTTTTATGAACGCGAGTACAGCGAGTTTGAGTTTACCCACCAGATATACAACCACCTGATACACCCGCAATGGGACGAGTTTGGCTCGCCCACGTTATACATTAAAATTATTTATGCGGATTACGAAACCGGTTTTGCCGTTATTGAAATGATTGGCGAGTGGAACGATGCCATTAATAACGACATTATGTTTTTGAAACGCGAAGTGCTGGAGTTGCTGATGCAGGAAGGCATTGACAAGTTTATTATGATTGGCGAAAACGTATTGAACTTTCACTCAAGCGACGACTCGTATTACGAGGAATGGTTTAGTGATGTAGAAAACGGCTGGGTGGCTTTTATCAATTTCCGCGAGCACGTGCTGGATGAATTTAAATCGGCCAACATTGATTATTACGTAAATTTTGGAGGTGAAATGGACGACATGAACTGGCGTAAGTTTTCGCCTTACCAGCTGTACGATTCGGTAGATACTATGTTGAAACACCGCTTGGCGTAAACCTTCGTCCGATTTTAGGAATTCCCCGTCGTTTCTCCCATCTTCTTTTCCCGATGCGGTTCTGTGGCTTAAAAAATCAGGCTACCTTCGTAGCATAAACAATTATCAAATGAAATTTAATCGCTTAACTGTTTCGGTTGTAGCTGCTATTGCAGTAGTAGCTATCGTTTTATCAGGTTGTAAATCAGAGCAAAAAGCCATGTTGTCGTTTGCTCCCAAAAAAGGGAAAAAGTATGAGTATGTGATGAATACCGTACAAGATGTTGAAATGGAGCAGATGGGGCAAAAAATCAACAGTAAAACCAATATCGGGTTTACCTATTTGATGGCAGTAGGGGAGAAGGACAAGGATAACAATACTACTGTGGTCACCACCTTTAAGAGAATTGCATTTACAAGCGAAAGTCCGATGGGTAATATGGCATACGACTCTGATAATATTGATACAAATAACAACCCAATGATGGGGATAATGGCAAAAGCATTTGGTTCTTTAGTGAACAAAAGCATCACGCTGATGGTGAACGATAAAGGCGAGGTAGTAGCCCTTAGCGGTATGGAAGCGATTTTTGCCGATATGATTAAGAGCATGGGACTTGATTCACTTCCTGAAGCCGATAAAATACTTGCGCAATTAAAGCCGCAGTTTTCTGACGACCAGTTTAAGAAAACATTTGACGAAATGTTAAGGATATTGCCCGGTAAATCAATAAACATAGGCGAAAGCTGGGACATTGAAACTGAAAAGAACATGATGAATATGGGTATTAAAACCAAAAGCACTTATACCCTTAAAGAGATGAACGGGAAAAATGCAGTGGTTACTCTTTCTTCTGCGTTTGATGTAGTAAAATCGGGGGCTGAATTGCAGGGCGGTGAAATGAAAATGAACGGTACACAAACCGGCACTATCACCGTTGATACCGAAACCGGTTTTCCTTTACAAAGCAACATTACCCAAGATATTAATACCACTACCAATGCAATGGGTATGGAAATACCAATGAAAATGAAAGGTTTGATTACTATTACCTCAAAAGAGATTAAATAACCTCTTTGCAGGGTAAACCTGTTTATACAATTACGAGCCGCAAGGGATTTGAGTTCCCTTGCGGCTCGTGTTTTTTGAGGATTTGTACCGAAATCGTTGGGGTTTATGAGTGTTGTTCCATTTTGCCGACGGGCATAAAGCCCGCCGCTTGTGCAATGGCTCGTCCCGAATGGTTTTAAACCATTCGGGACGTTGTTTTCAAATGCGACAGGTTTTATACCTGTCGTAGCAAAATGATAGGTCTTACTTCTTTTTTATCGGAGTTTTGTCTTCGCAAGGCGGATTTTTGAGATTAATCAAATCAATTTCGCGGCGGCGTAGTTCAAAATCACGGTCTTCTTTCTGGCGTTGCTCAGCCTCCTCGTCAACTATTTTATAGTTTACCTGCAAGCTAAAATAAAACTGAACGGCAGGCTCATTGGTGGTGGGGTTTATCACATGGTCAAATTGCCCAAAGGGTACTTTTTCATAATATACCGTACTCTTTTTATCCGCGTAATTCACCTGCACCACATCTTTTTTATCCGTGCGGGTAAAGTGTGCGGGCGTACCTGATTTATAGGCGGTATAGCTTGCATAGCGTTCAGCAGGATAAACACTGCCGCGGGTTTCGCCCAAATCCAGTTGTTTTAGTTTTATACCCGTTTCGGCATAAGGCTGCATTTTCATTTTCACTATCTCTATGGCCTTTAACCGTAACTGTTGGTATATCTGCTCCATGTTCTCAATCACGTAATCCACCTTCACAAGGTCGTATATCTCGGCTTCAGCCGCTGCAACAATGATACCGTCAACCAGTGCGGTATTTTCCACACGTACGTGGATGTTCTTTCTCAATTCATATCCTGTAGCAATTTCATTGCCTGTAATGCTGTGCTTTTTTTTAGAAAATTCAATTTCGTATTGGGGTACTAACGAGATGAAATCAATATGAACATCCTCTTCGGTAACTCCCAAACGACGTAAGCCTTGTTTGAGTTTTCTAAAACGGGTATTTAGCATAGAGTCAGCCATTTCAAACGACTCGTTTACTTGCTCAGCACTCAAAATAATAATGTAAGCCGAAGGAAGTACGTTTACCATCACATCGGCCTTTAACGAAACCATGTTGCCATAGCTTTGGCCGTGATTGCTTATGTTTAAGTTAACGCCTGTAGGGTGATTATAGGGGATAAGTTGCGGCGAACTATTACTGCCGTTGTACAATGAGTTACCCGCGTGTTGGGCTTGGCCTGACAGCGCAAGAATGATAAATGTAAAAACCGAAATTACTTTTTTCATGGTGCTTTGTTTTTATGGCTGTACACCGACAAAGCACTTTGGTTCAATCAGGGATTAAAAAACAATCACTGTCATATTCACCAAATCAGGGTTGTTGGCTGCTGTTACCGTTTGAGATTGGGGTTCAGGAGTATGCTCAATAGTATGTGGTGTTTCAGTATTATCAGGGATAATGTTTGTTGGCGTTACTTCTTCTATTTTCTGAATAGGATTCTCGTTAACCGTTGGGGGCGTAACAGGTGTTTCAGTCGATGGTGTTGGAGTAGTCTTATTTTCAGCCACTACAGTAGGCGGGGCAGAGGTGAGCAACACGCCTGCTACCGTTGCTATGATTAGTAACGAGGCAGCGATGGATAAAGGCACGGCATACTTTTTAAATATAATCAACCCCTTCTGGGACTGCTTGTTGTGCTTTTGTTCAAATGCCTGAGTTAATTGCTGTTTCACACGGTTGGGCACAGGGTTTTCCATCGCTGATTCCACCGCTCCTTCAAGGGTAGTTAACAAGCTGCGAATGTTGGTGTACTCAGCCTCCGTAGCTATCCATTCAGCCACTTGTGCCTTCTCCTCAGCCGATAGTTGGGCATAGCTTTTTTCAAGGATTAATTGCTCTATAAAGTCAGGATATTTCATTGCTGTAAGAGGTTTTTAAAAGGGGTTAATTTTTGCGACAAAGCTTTTAGGGCATAAAACAGTCTTGATTTCACCGTTCCTTCCGAGCATTCCATTACCACTGCTATTTCTTTCAAACTTAAATGGTCAAAATACCTTAGTTGAAAGGTTTGGCGGTGGTTTTCGCCCAGTTGTTCTAGTTCCGTTTCAAGGGCGACTAAAAACTGCTTGTTATCAAATAAATGTTCCTGTATTGCGGGTAAAGCAGGCTCGTTTGCCGCAGGTTGCTGTATAATGCCATCATCGGGCGATTGGTGTTTCATACGCCGGTATTCATTTTTGCATAGGTTGTGTGCCGAACTGTACAACCACGTTTTAAAGCTTCGCGAGGGGTTAAACAGTTCAGGTTTTTCAATAATGTTTAAAAACAGTTTGTGCAGGCAATCCTCTGCCAGTTCCTTATCCTTCCAAAGCATTCGGGTAAAATAGCCCAGCAGTTTTGTTGCATAGCGGTTATACAATTCTTCAAAAGCACGCGAGTTGCCCGCCGTTGCTTTTTGCATCAGTTCTTCATCGGTATTTTTTGCAAGCGAAGCTTTGAACAACTGCATCCGTTTAGTTAAAGTAAGATTGATAGTTGTTCCAAAAGCCCAGTTGTTGGGCAAAATCCTTTGCTGCTTGTTTTGTTTGCGCTGCTTTGGTGGTATCAGTAGTTTTATAATGGCGGTACAAAACAATGTAACCCGGCATCAGGTTTTTAAGTACTTCTGTACCCGTTGAAGGGTAGGGGCTTACGGGTTGTTTTTCAACGAGAGTATTGTTTAAGAACGGGATATTATCCACCGCTGATGCTGAATATTGATAACACACACCCATGTTGTACAGTTGGGGCAGTATTGTGCTGTAATAATCTGGATTAACAGTGAGGGAAATATACACGCTCTTATTTTTGGGTATCGTGGTAAGAACTTTTTGTAATGCCGAGGCGTTGGGAGTTGTGTTGTTTGAATGACCTTTTTCAGTGCCTTCAAACTTCAAGCTATACACAGTGATGTGCTTGCCTGCATTTAAGGCAGCCAACCACAAAGCATACGTGTCGTATTCCCCGTTCGTTATTACACAACTGCTGTCAGGCAAGTTGTCAGCCATTGCTTTGCTCAAAGCATACAAACCTGTTTTTGGGGCTATTTGCGGTAGTTTTTGCAGCAGTAAGTTGCGTTGGGTGTAATTGCCCGTGTGGTGGTAATATTTTACCAATTCAGGTAAAATAATGGGGTGTTGAGGGCTTATCTTTTCAGCATCGGTAAGATACTGAGTGGCTTTTTCATAGGTAGGGGCTTCAAAATAGTTTACCATGTAAGTTTCAAAACTCTTCTGCGTGATGGCACTATCCATTTTAGCAGCAATGGTGGTAAGTGATTTATCTCCTTCGTTGCTAATAATGCCTTTATTGCTTTGCAGTTGGTATTGGCGTACAATCATGTAGTAGTTAAACCAGTTTTCCGCATTGTGGCTTTCTAACAGACATAATTTAGCCCAAACATCCACCTGTTTTTGCAGGGTTTGCAACGTAGCAGCATTGTAATGGGTAGCCATCAAGGTTGCGGCACGTTGGGCATTGTAGGTTTGCTCAAGCGATTCACGACCCCCGCTTTGGCCCCAAAGCACTTGCGTTGTTGCCAAAAGCGCCAGAATAAGTATTGCAAAAAATTTCATTTCAAAAGGCTGTACACACCAAAAAGTAGAAGGTTCAAAACCGAAGTTACAATTATATAGTTCTTAATGATAAACACGCTGTTGGATTGCGTTAAGGATTGTTAGAAGTCAACCTGCTTATACCAAAAATTTTAGCGTAAAACTTTAGCTTTTCAACTCAAATAAAAGCCTATTTTTGCGCACCAAAAATTCATATCATGATAATAGGAGTTCCTAAAGAGATAAAAAACAACGAAAACCGTGTGGCAGTTACCCCCGCGGGCGTTAAAGAACTTATGAAACACGGCCACACCGTGTATGTGCAATCAACTGCCGGTGTTGGCAGCGGCTTTGCTGATGAGGATTACTCAAGTGCCGGTGCTAAAATGCTTCCTACTATTGAAGAAGTGTACGGCATTGCTGAAATGATTATCAAGGTAAAAGAACCTATCCAATCAGAATATAAACTTATAAAGAAAAACCAACTGGTATTCACATACTTCCACTTTGCTTCATACGAGCCTCTAACCCACGCAATGATTGAAAGCGGTGCGGTTTGTTTGGCGTATGAAACAGTTGAGAAAAAAGACCGTAGCTTGCCTTTGCTAGTTCCTATGAGCGAAGTAGCCGGTCGTATGTCAATCCAAGAAGGAGCTAAATACCTTGAAAAACCTTTGAAAGGTCGTGGTATTTTGTTGGGCGGTGTTCCCGGTGTTAAACCTGCTGAAGTACTTGTACTTGGCGGTGGTATTGTAGGTACACAAGCTGCTAAAATGGCTGCCGGTTTGGGCGCACACGTAACCATTATGGATGTATCGTTGCCACGCCTTCGTCAGTTGGATGATATTATGCCTGCTAACGTGGATACCATGATGAGCAACGAGTATAACATCCGTGCTATGATTCAACGTGCCGACCTTATCATCGGTGCTGTATTGATACCCGGTGCTAAAGCTCCACACCTTATCACCCGTGATATGTTGAAAATGATGAAGCCGGGTACTGTGTTGGTTGACGTTGCTGTAGACCAAGGTGGTTGTATCGAAACTTGTAAGCCAACTACACACGAAGATCCTACTTATATCATTGATGATATCGTACACTACTGTGTAGCAAATATGCCCGGTGCTGTGCCTTATACCAGCACACTTGCACTTACCAACGCTACCTTGCCATACGCAATACAGTTGGCAAACAAAGGATGGGTTGCTGCCTGCCGTGATAACGAAGAATTGAAACTTGGTTTGAACGTGGTAAACGGTAAAGTGGTTTACCAAGGTGTGGCTGACGCCTTTAACCTTCCTATGAATAATGTTGATGAAGTATTAGGCTCACAAACTGCCTAATTACTTTTAGCAAACTATACACGCACCCTCTTTGTTGTTTATCAGTAAAGGGGGTGTTTTTATTATGGTTCTTTTGTGACTATTTTCGTCCTCTAACTCTGGTAAAGTCAAATTTTATATGTTAACTCAACTACGTTTTTTTGCAGGTGATGTTAAAAGAATGGCAGGTAAAAAAAAATTACGCGTTGCTTTTATATGGCTTAACCGTAGTTTTTGTGGTATCTTCTCATATCGGTTGGATAGAAGTCTATTTTTGTTTTTTGGGAAAACGTACCGTATAATCCGTATACCTCTGATACCATTGTTCAATATTTGGCAGGCTTACTCAAATATTGATATACATTATGAGGCAGAAATAGGCCCCGGTATTAATATTCTTCACTGCTCGATGGGGGTAGTTGTATCAGGCAAATCGCTAATTGGTAAAAACCTTACTCTCACTGGTGGAAATGTAATTGGTGCAAAAACTGAAGTTAAACCCCGGCAAATAGTTTTGGGAGATAATTGCTCAATGGGAGCCAATGCAGTGGTTTTGGGGCCAATAACAATTGGAAGTAATGTAAAGATTGGCGCAATGGCATTGGTTGTAAAAAATTGTGGCGATAATGTAACACTAATAGGAGTTCCGGCCAAAGAAGTATAAGACATTCTCACCTACCCATAATGCTTAAACAACTGTTTCAAATACTTAGCATCGTGCATTCAATTACACAATGTGCGTAATGTTTTTATTTGGTGGCATGCGTCGGGTGCAATAAATTCGCTTCATTATATGGGTAAAAGTTTATACGTGTTTCTGAAACTGGTGAACCTTGTTTTGTGCGTTCTACTTATTACCACATGGATATTGTTTTCACACTTGGGGTTTAATGCATTTAGCGAAAGCGATAACATGTATGAGCCCGAAGTAGCCTTTCTGTACCAAATAGGGTTGGTAACACTGATATTTACAATTGCTCCCCTAGTACTGTGCATTATGCTGAAGGAAACCCACAATAAGTTGTTTTTCTTCGTACTTACGCTGTTCAATATCTTTTTAATATTCATTATCGTAGTACTTTTTACCATAGCCGATACGTATTAGATAAAAGCCGTTTTATCTGATGAACAAAAATGTACATCTTGTACTTTTCACTCTACTCCTTAGTTTTTGGGCTTGTGATCCAGCAAAATCTAAAGAAGAAAAAACATTTATCTATGAACTTCCCAAACCAAGAGGCGCGGACAGTCTCCATTTTTACTACCGCTATAAAAATATGGTAAGCGAACAATTATCCCTTACAAGGTTGGAGGACGGGGTTGATAGTTTTGAGTTGAGGTTGTGGAGTGAAATTACAATTGCTCAGCCAGCCATATTATATACCTTAAAAAAAGCGGAGAATAACTGGCAGTGTATGCAGTACAATATCTGGGGGCATGATGAGTCATTAAATAATTTTAAATTTTACCGGTATATAGTTGACAGTGTACAGCTATACTCGGTGAAACCTAAATGTGATTGGAATATGTTGCTGGATAGTATGAATAAAGAAGGCTTACTGACCCTCCCTTCTAATGACGAGATTAAAGGCATGGAAAATGTGGGCATATCAGACGGAACAATATACTCAGTTGAATATGCTACCCCTAGCAAGTACAGGTTTTACTATTATCATTCTCCTTCAGCTCTTCCTCAATTTAGCGAATGTGTAAAAATGAATAAGATCTTGGAAATGTGGGCGCGCAATGTAGGTGGTATTTTTTGGCGCCCAATGCGGGAAAAGAAACCTGACTAATTAGCTTTGTAATGTTACAAAATTACAACCTATGACACCCTTACTGAAAAAGCTGAATTATAAGGCTCAAAGCGAGGTAGTAATAATAAGCCTGCCCGAAGATTTGCAATACCTGATTACCGATTTCGGGATTACAGCCGACGTAATTACTGATGCAGCTAAGGCAAAGTCAGTGCAGTTTTTGATGGCCTTTTGTACCAAACAGAGTGAAGTAGACGAAGTTGCCCAAACGATATTACCCAAAATAGAAGGTGATGGGGTAGTGTGGTTTGTGTACCCCAAGGGTACTTCAAAACGGTATAAGTGTGAGTTTAACCGCGATAACGGTTGGCAGTTGGTTGGGAAACAAGGCTTTGAAGGGGTTAGGATGGTGGCTGTAGATGAAGATTGGTCGGCACTCAGGTTTCGTAAAGTGCAACACATTAAAACCATGACACGCAGTTTTGCCATGACCAAGGAAGGAAAAGACAAAGCCAAAAAATAATAAATGTGCATACAGCAGCGTTTTCAAATACTTTGTAGTCAGTAACAAATAAGTGATATTTGCATTTCATGCAAGAGGCAAGTGCATCAACATTAACCGCGCAAGTAAACGATAAGGCTTTAGTAGAGCAGTTTATAAATGGCAACGAGAAGGCCTTTGAAACCCTTTTTAAGCGGTATTACCAAATGCTGCGCAAGGTAGCCCAATACATGTTGGATGACTTGGAACAAGCCGAAGAGCTGGTTCAGGATGCCTTTGTAAACATTTGGGAAAAGCGTAGCAATGTTAATCCCGATGCGTCTTTTAAAAACTATCTGATAACGGCGGTACGCAACCGATGCCTTAATCATATCAAGGCCAAAAAGAAAACCCACTCTATCGACGATGATGAGATTTGGCAGGAGCAATTAGTTGCTGATAGCCGCACCGAGGCTGCGGTTAACTTTAAAGAGATGCACCGCGCTATTGAACAAGCCATTGATAAATTGCCGGAGCAATGCCGAATTATCTTTCAGCTTAGCCGCCACGAGGGGTTGAGCTATAAAGAAATTGCCGAAGCACTGGATATTGCACCAAAAACTGTAGAGAATCAAATTGGTCGTGCCCTTAAAGTGCTAAAAGTGGAATTGAAAGAATACTTTCCTTTGTTTCTTATCTTTTTTAATTGATAATCAATTAATTATAAAATTTCTTAAATTTTTTTCTTACCAGCCTTGGGGGTAGGTGGGGGTGTTTGTGTATATGCTTATGTAAACACAAACTATAAAAACAATAAACAAATGAAAACTATGAAAACCAAAGTTATGTTAGCCGCTCTAATTGCCGCATTTGCAATCACAATGTTTAGCTCATGCACCGGTGGCGACTGCGACGAAGTTCAACCAACCGAACAAGGAACAAACAACTAATTTCAAACACCAAACAAACTATTAGAAAACAACAATTAATCTGCTTACAAACTAAAACTATGAAAAATCAAATCAAACTAATGTTGGTAGCCGTAGCTGCCCTTGCCTTAACAGCAACATCATGTAAGAAAGATGCCGATGAAAACCCAACCCCTTCACCGGCTCCGGCTCCCACAAAAACACAACTTTTAACTGCAAAAAGTTGGAGAATGACCTCGATGAAAGTAGGTACTATGGATTACATTGGCTTTTTGCCAGCTTGCCAAAAAGACGATTTTATGACCTTTAAAACCAACTTCACCGTAATTGATGATGAAGGTGCTACAAAATGTGACCCCTCAGACCCACAAGTCGAAACTTCAGCATGGTCATTCATTAACAATGAAACAGCGATAGTGTCAGAATCAACCGATACTTTAAAAATCCTTAAACTAACTGCGGATACATTGCGAGTTGAAACCAAGTTTGAGACTGATGAGGGTAAACGCGAAACTGCGAACATGACTTTTATAACTGTGAAATAAAAACTTAGGGGAAAGGTGCAATGTACCTTTCCCCATATTAATTTTGACGATATGATAACACCTGTACTAATTGGCAAATACCTTTCGCACCAGTGCACTCCCGAAGAAGCAAGGATGATAGAGTCGTGGATTGGCGAGAGTACCGAGAACAAAGGCCTTTTTGTGAGGCTTAAAAATATGTGGGACGAAACCGGACAGGTACGCCCTTTAGCCGAAGTACAGGAAACCGAAGCCGCATGGCAAAAAGTTAAGGGCAGGTTGCAACAAGCAACAACAACCCAACCCAAACGTAAATCACTTTCATACATATTAACCCGTGCAGCCGCAGCTGCAGTAATTATTTTAGGCGTGGTATCATTTTATGTACTTAACTACAACAGCGGTAGCGAAACCGTAGTGAAGATGGTTGAAATTTCAACCAAAAAGGGCGAAAAACGTCAATTAGCGCTTGCTGACGGAAGCACCGTGTGGCTGAATGCTGAAAGTACCATTAAGTATCCCGAGGATTTTAGCGGCAGTACCCGCGAAGTTTACGTTGACGGTGAAGCTTACTTTGAAGTGAAGCGTGACGAAACCAAACCATTTATGGTACATACAGGTGAGTTAGTTACCAAAGTACTGGGTACATCGTTTAACGTGATGGCCTACCCTGATAATGATGAAATAGCCGTTGCTTTGGATGAGGGTAAAGTAGCTGTGTACAGCGATAGTAACCTTGTAGAGCTGTTGCCCGGTAATATGGCCATTTACGGCAAAACATCGCATCGCTTGCAATCAATGCCTATGCCCGATAAGCATAACGAGTGGCGCAAAAACGTGATGGATTTTAACAACATCACACTTTCACAAGCTACAGCAACCGTTAACCGCTGGTTTAATGCCAATGTGGTTATCGACGATAAAAAATTAGAAACCTGCCGTATTACAGCCAGTTTTAATAACCCAACCCTTGGAGAAGTGATTGAAATTCTATCATCAGTATTACCTATTGAGATAGAAGAGAAGGATGGCGCATACCACATTAAGGGAGAAACTTGCGAATAGCGGCCCAATTCCCCTACAAACAAGTGAAAACAAACAAAACAACACTGCTGCGCCTTCTTCCGCTTGTTATTTTATTACTGGTAACAGTAAGCAGCAAGGCTACTGAGATAGTTTTGCTAAACAAACAAATAACCTACAAGGCCAAACAAATTTCCCTGAAGAAAGCCCTTGCAGAAATTGGGGCTAAACACGACATAAAATTCTCATACAGCGAAAGCATGGTGCCCGTAAGTAATCTTGTGAGCATTAACGTGCAAAACAAGCCTCTTTCGCAAGTACTGGATGCCATACTGCACAACACAGTTACCTACAAAGAACTGAACGGGCAAGTGGTGTTGATGCGCAAGAAAAATGCGGGCAAGCCCACGCTTACCATCAGTGGTTATGTGACTGAAAAAGGCAGCGGCGAATTGCTGTTAGGTGTAAATATATACATACCCGGTACCTCGCTGGGAACCACTACCAATGCCTATGGTTTCTATTCGCTGTCGTTACCCAAAGGAACCTACAAACTGGCCTATTCATACATCAGCTACGAAACCCAACTGATAGATGTTGAACTTACCTCGGACAAAGAAATAAACGTTGCCCTAGACGGGATAAAAGAAGTAACTGCTGTAGAAGTTGTGGCTGAAAGTGTGGTGAAGGAGAGCAGCAAAACACAAATGAGCAGCATTGATATTCCGGTGGAGCAGATAAAAGAAATACCTGCATTGCTGGGAGAAAAAGATGTGCTTAAAGTAATACAACTAATGCCCGGTGTACAAAAGGGCAGCGAAGGACAAAGCGGCTTTTATGTACGCGGTGGCGGTCCCGACCAAAACCTTATTATACTTGATGGTGCTCCCGTGTACAATGCCTTTCACCTTTTCGGGTTCTTTTCGTTGTTTAACGGCGATGCCTTGAAAAGTGTTGAATTGATAAAGGGGGGATTTCCTGCCCGTTACGGCGGAAGGCTTTCATCAGTGCTTGATTTGCACATGAAAGAAGGACACAAAGAAAAATACAGCGGCGAAGTAGGTATTGGCCTTATATCATCAAGGTTTACTATTGAAGGCCCGTTAAAGAAAAACAAATCATCGTTTATTGTATCAGGCCGCAGAACATACATTGATGCGCTTATGCAGCCGTTTATGACCGGTAACGAGAAAGGCGGGTACTACTTTTACGATTTGAACGCTAAAATAAACTACGACTTAGGCAAAAAAGACAAAGTGTACCTAAGCGGTTATTTTGGTAAGGATAAATTTTACGCCAGCACCAATAACACCTCAACCAGAAATACCTTTAGGTTTGAGTGGGGAAATGCCACTGCTACAGCCAGATGGAACCACGAGTTTTCAAACAAACTATTTGGTAATGCATCGGCCATCTTTAGTAATTACAGGTTTTTAGTAGGAGCTACAACAGTTGAAAAATCAAGCAACAACCAATTTGAGTTGCGCTTTTATTCGCAAATCCGTGATTACGGCATTAAGTACGATTTTGATTATTACCCCGTTAACGGCCACCATGTAAAAATGGGGGTTACTTCAACCCTGCACACGTTTACCCCAAGTGCGGTGGTATATAAAAACACTTTTGCAAACGAAAGCCTAAACTCTAAAAAGAGCATCAACGGATTTGAAAACGGTTTGTATATAGAAGATGATATGAGGTTGGGCAAACGCTTTAAGGTAAACGCCGGTATGCGTTTGAGCCACTTTAGCAATCGCAACAAACACTACTTTAACCCTGAACCGCGTATTGCCACAGCTTACCAAGTTGGTAAAGATATGGCCATAAAGGCATCGTTTGCTGTGATGAATCAATACATGCACTTGGTGAGTAATACTGGGATAGGGTTGCCAACCGATTTGTGGGTGCCTGCAACATCAAACATCCCTCCGCAGCGCAGTATGCAAGCCGCAGCGGGTTTTGTAAAAGACTTTACCAAGCAAAACTTTGCCATAACTGTTGAAGGTTACTATAAGAAAATGAATAACATATTGGGGTATAAAGAGGGAGCTACCTTTTTGGTGTTTGACGACCCTACCAGTGCCGATAGTTATTCGTGGGAAGAAAACGTTACAACAGGACAGGGCTGGAGTTACGGTGCTGAGTTCTTGATTCAAAAGAAAAAGGGAAGATTT
The DNA here is from genome assembly GCA_008933805.1 of Bacteroidota bacterium. NCBI lineage: Bacteria > Pseudomonadati > Bacteroidota > Bacteroidota bacterium. The sequence continues at coordinate 163,472 of WBUH01000003.1, read as the reverse complement.
AGCGGTTGGATAGGCTACACGCTTAGCTGGACACAATTGCAGTTTGATGAACTGAATTTCGGCAGAAAGTTCTGGGCACGTTATGACCGTCGCCACGATATATCAGTAGTGGGTATCTATAAAATCACCAAAAACGTATCACTATCAGCTACTTGGGTGTACGGAACAGGGCAGGCGATTACATTGCCCCGTGCAAACTATACAGGTGTAATGCACGACCCAACTTACGGAGCCAGCAATGTAGTTTCATCCATTGATTTGGTAGATTATGGTGAGAAGAACAACTTCCGCATGGCTCCCTACCACCGCATGGATTTAGGTATACGAGCAGATAAAGTGCGCGAAAAATACACCCGTACCATTGAGTTTAGCTTTTATAACGTGTATAACCGCAAAAATCCATTCTTCTATTACACGTCTACTGAAAACGGGGTTACAAAGCTGAAACAGATTTCGTTGTTCCCCATCATTCCTTCAATTTCATTAAGCTATAAATTCTAAACACCATGATTAAATTAAAAGTAGTTGTAGCTAATATTACCGCACTATTGGTTTGCCTAAGTTTTGCAGCCTGCGAACAAGATGCAACCAATGTGGATATACCCGTAATTGAGCCTAAATTGGTGGTGCAAAGCTTTATATCACCCCAAGATACATTGATAAAAGTATTTGTTAGCCTTACAAGGCCTGTATATAACGGCAACATAAATAACAACGGTTGGATTACAGACGCCGATGTAAAAATTTCGGACGGCTTAACTACCAAGCAACTTTTGTTTGACGGGCTATCGGGTACCAAGTACACGCTTCATACCTCGCAAATGTCTATTGTGGCGGGTAAAACCTATACCCTGATGGTTAATACAAAAGACGGCCGCAGTGCAAAAGCTACCTGCACTGTGCCTTATCCTGCCGATACTGCGTCGTTAACTTATAAATGGGATACCACTGCAAACAGGGACGATAATGTTGGGCAAATAACACGAACAGTGAAGTTGAATATGAGTTGGAATGATATAGCCGGAGGAGTTAATTATTACAGAGCAGGGTCGTTTGTACGTATGGTTGAAACCAACGGAACACCTGAAGAAACCTTACAAACTATGTATGGCCCTTCGTACAGCGATTTGCAAACGGATAAAAACAAAGACGGGCAAAAAATAGCGATGAATGATTTATCGGCTGAGGTGTATGAACAAATAGGCGGAACGGTTATGGGTTTTTCATTCAGGCCGATAGGTATAAGAGTGTATTTACTATCGTGTGACGAAAACTACTACAAGTACCACAAAACAGCTGTGAATAACGGTGGCGACCCGTTTTCTGAACCAACACTGGTATTTAGCAACGTGCAAGGAGGCTTAGGCTGCTTTGGCGCCTACAACGAGCATGTGAAAATAATCAGCTTTTAATTCCGCTGCGTTTAGACGTAAACAACCATATAAGGGCAATAATGCCCAATACCGTATTATACACTAATTGAGTACCGTGGTTAAGCGTGGCGTAGGCAAGTGTGTTTACCCCGTTTATGCTGTACATTATCAATAACTGCCCCACCAAAAAGTGATATAAGCCTGCACCGCCTGCCTGTATGGGCAATGATTTGGCAATAGCCCCCACAGCCATTACTGTAAATGCAGCAGCAACGGTAAGGTTTTGGGTAGCATCAAAGGCAAAAAACCACAAATAACTGGTTAAGAAATAGCTGAACCATATCAATGCTGTATAAAGCAAAAACAACAACGGCTTTTTAAGGCTGAAAATACTCACCAGTCCCTCAATAATTCCCCTGATAAACAGCACTAATTTGTTGGCAGCATTTAGCTTCTTAAGCCTGCGGGCAATAAAAAGCAAAGTCACTAAGCCTATGATACCGGCTACTACCAATCCTGTAAAGATATAAACCGCTTTACCGCCTGTTTTATCATTTATGGGGGTAAAAATGTGGATATTAAAAAAATCACCCAAAAAGGCAGCTTGAAGACCGAAGGCAAGGGCTACGCAAAGTAATAAGCACACCAAATCAACGGCACGTTCGGTAAACACAGTGCCAAAGCTCTTGGCAAAAGGTATTTTGGCAGTTTCTTGCAACGATATACAACGGCTTAATTCGCCCACACGCGGGGTGCCTATGTTTACAAAATAACCGTACATAAGTGCAAAAAACGATTGACCAAACGAGGGTTTGTGCGCCACAGGCTCAAGCAACAACTGCCAGCGCAAAGCACGTGCTGAACTGCCCAACAGGCTAGAGCATAGCACAGGAATCACCCAAATGTAATCAGCGTTTTTAAGTTCAGCCCCTAAAGCTTGCAAGTCTTTGCCTGCAAAGGCATAGTACAGCGATACGGCAGCCAATACTGCAAACGCTCCATTAATGAGCCACGATTGAATTTTTTTAGTATCCTTCACAAACAAATGCGGCAACCGTTTGCCAAGGCCCAAAAATATAAGAATTATGCGGGATAAGAAACGGGGTTAGCGCACAGGGATGGCATCCACCAATTCACCAAGGTGGGTAATGTCTTTTAGCACCTGCACATTAGAGGGGAAACAAAGGTCATCGTTGTTAAGCACCATATAGCCAGTAAGTAATATGGTTGTATCGGGCCAGCACTTAGAAAGTTTGTTTACAAACTCCTGCACTCCTTGCTCAGCCAACGAAGAGGTGATAGACGACAATACGTAATCCGGCCCGTAAAAATCAAACAACCTGCCCAAATCACCGTAAGGTAAATTTTGGCCTAAGTACACCACTTTGTGTCCTCTGGCGCGCAAAAAGTAATTGGCAAACAGCAAACCTATCTCGTGGGTTTCACCCTCAGGCAAAAACAAAAGAAATTTCTTTCCGTCGGGATTTTGCTTCCCCGTTTGGGCATCAATGGCCACGTACAATTTTTGACGGATAAGGTTGGTAATAAAATGCTCGTGGGCGGGGTGCACTGCCTCAGTCATCCACAACACACCAATCTGGTGCAGAAACGGAAACACCACTTGGGTAATGGTATCTTCTAGTCCCAGCTTTAAAATGTTTGACGACAGTATGTTATTAAACCCTTGCTCATCCAAACTGAACATAGCTGAGATAAGGGATTTAATCTGTGCGGAGTGCGGTGAATCTTTTTCTGAAACCAACAGTACCATCTCGCGTATTTTATCGCGAGACATTTTTGCGATTTCAGAAATCTTTATGCCGTAGTTGTTAAGTATAGAAACATTTAGAATAAAGCGCAGATCATCATCATCGTAGTACCGTATGTTGGTATCCGTACGTTTGGGCACCACAAGATTGTACCGCTGCTCCCAAATGCGCAGGGTGTGGGCTTTGATGCCTGTTATGCATTCTATATCTTTAATTGCGAACCTTGACATTGTGCAGCTGTTGCTAATGTATATAGCACAAACACTTAACGGGCATGTTTGTTTATAGTTGTTGTAAAAAATTACATTTGTTCAAAGGCAAATTACAGCCAAACGCACATACGGCGTAGGTTTTTTGAAAAGATATAATTTACATTTTATTAACACCTGATGAAACACATACTTATAACCGGCGGCTCAGGATTGGTGGGCAGTGCCCTTACATCTTTTTTAACTCAGAAAGGGTACACCGTATCACACTTAGGGCGCAGGGAAAACCTGAACGGGCCTGTTAAAACATACCGTTGGGATTATAAGACAGATGAAATTGATGTAAGAGCGTTTGATGGGGTAGATGTTGTTATAAACCTTGCCGGTGCCAGTGTGGCAGGCGGCAGGTGGACAAGTGCCTACAAAAAAGAGATTTACGACAGCCGTGTACTCTCTACCCGTTTGTTGTATGAAACCATAAAAAACAACAAGTTGGCGGTAAAAAAAGTAATATCAGCATCGGCTACGGGATATTATGGTGATAGCCTTTCATTGGTGGATGAAAGCACCCCACCGTCAAAAGATTTTTTATCGCAAGTGTGTGCTGATTGGGAAAACGAAGCTCAAAAAATAGAAAGTCTTGGCACATCCCTTACTATTTTGAGAATAGGGATTGTATTGTCGCCCAACGGAGGATTTGTACCTGAAATGGCAAAGCCTATAAAAATGGGTTTCGGTACTGTGTTGGGTAACGGTAAACAGCAAATAAGCTGGATACACATCGACGATTTGTGTGGTATTGTGTTAAAAGCCATTACTGAAGAAGGATTTACAGGGCCGTACAACTGTGTAACACCCAACCCTACCACCAATGCCCAAGCCACCAAACTATTTGCAAAGTTGCTTGGCAAACCTTTGTGGCTACCCAATGCACCTGCATTTGCACTAAAAATTATTTTAGGCGGCATGAGTTACGAACTGCTGGTAAATCACAATGTATCGGCAAAAAAAGTAGCAGATGCGGGTTATAAATTTATATATACTGATTTTGAAACGGCGCTAAAGGCAGCATTAACCAACAGTTGATATGGGAACAGAAATAAGTGTGTTTTGGTTTCGGCGTGATTTACGATTGGCAGATAACGCAGGGTTGTATCATGCCTTAAAATCGGGGTTGCCGGTATTGCCTGTTTTTATTTTCGACAGAAATATACTAGACAAGCTGGAAGACAAAGCGGATAAGCGGTTGATGTTTATTCATCAAGCCTTACAGCATATAAAAGCGGAGTTAGAAGAAATGGGCAGCACCCTGCAAGTGTTTTACGGTACTCCGCAAGATGTTTGGAAGGACTTGACCCGCACTTATAGTATTAAAAAAGTATTCACCAACCACGATTACGAGCCTTATGCCAACGAGCGGGATAAGCAGGTAGGCGACTTTCTGGAAACAACAGGGGTTTCGTTTCATACCTACAAAGACCAAGTAATTTTTGAGAGGGATGAAGTGCTAAAACCCAACGGCACTCCCTATACAGTGTTTACCCCGTACAGTAAGGTTTGGAAAAATAAACTGAACGATTTTTACCTGAAAGCCTACCCAACTGAACGTTACTTCGAAAATTTTATAAAAACACCACCTGCACGGCTAATGCCGATAGAAGAGCTTGGGTTTTTGCCAACTGACGCTTCGTTTCCGCCAACGGTAGTTTCTCAAGAGTTGATTAAAAACTATGCTAACACCCGCGATATACCGGGCATTCACGGCACTTCAAGACTAAGTGTGCATTACAGGTTCGGAACAGTAAGCATTAGAGAGAAGGCTGCCAAGGCACACCTTTTAAGCGAAAAGTACTTTAACGAGCTTATATGGCGCGAGTTTTACATGAGCATTTTGCACCATTACCTACACGTAATCGGTAACTCGTTTAAGCGTGAGTTTGATGCGATACAATGGAGCAATGATGAAGAGCTGTTTAAACGCTGGTGCGAGGGGAAAACAGGGTATCCGTTGGTAGATGCAGGGATGCGTGAGCTGAATGAAACGGGATATATGCACAACCGTGTGCGTATGGTGGTGGCCAGCTTTTTAACCAAACATTTATTGATAGACTGGCGCTGGGGCGAGGCCTACTTTGCACAAAAGCTGCTTGATTTTGAACTGGCAAGTAACAACGGCGGCTGGCAGTGGGCGGCAGGCTGCGGCGTAGATGCTGCGCCGTATTTCCGTGTGTTTAACCCTGAATTGCAACTGCAAAGATTTGACCCGCAAGGGGTGTATGTGCGTCGCTGGGTGCCTGAATTCGGCACACCGTTATATCCCCGCCCGATTGTTGACCACAAGGCTGCACGTGAACGTTGTTTACAGGTATATCAAGTAGCACTAAAAGGGCAAAAGGGTATTTTGGTTTAATACGACCGGTAGTAAACAAAAAACCCGCAATGATGCGGGTTTTAAGATTATGCTCTGTTAAATAGGAATTTTTATAATTAGCGTGCTGCCTTTACACTTTGGTAAAAGTAATTGGCAGAACGGTACTTAAGCACGTTGATGTATACCAGTGCTGCGGTAGGAAACACCACCAAATTGGGCAGTACCAATAACATATTTTCAGTTAGGTGGCCGTATGCCAGCCAGCTTAAACTTGCAAAGGCCATTAGTAGGTAACTAAGTCCCGATACTCCCGTGGCTTCACGTTGACGTATCATTTTAAAGCCTTGAGGTATCACCATAAAGCTCGAAACTAATCCGCCGAAATATCCGAATGTATCTTTTGGTAAAAAGATGGCAGTGCAAGCCAAGGCTACTGCAAATACTATTGAGGTGATTGCTATACGTAGTTTGTTTACACCTGCTTTTTGCAAAATGAGCAACAAAACAATCAGGTTGAACAAAAACAGGAACAAATAAGCCGATTGTACGGTAATGTTGGTAGTAAAATAACCAAACAGCAACATAGAAAGGCTGCTGAATACCATTAGCACAGTGGTAATACCCGAAACCGCTTTGGGAAAGTTAGACAAGTAAACCTTGGCCACCTGCGGAATGCTGTATATCACTGTTAAAAAAACAGCCAGTATTTCAAAAATCTCTTTCGGTTCCATCAATAACAAATTCCTCAGTAATATTCCTAAATAGCCAAAATTCCAATATAGTTAGTTAGCCCTTGTAAAGGCCCCCAGGAATGTTCCTAAATCCAATACGAAGGTATGGGTACCCACCCTGTTGCCGAAGTGGTTTTACACCAGCGGGGCTTATTTTATGTGAATGGGTACGAATTGGTGATAATCTTCGGACGAGGGGAGGGGAATGCCCCCAAAAGGGTATAAAAAAACAGCACGGGCAATTACCCGTGCTGCGTATAATAAGGGAGATTTACCCAATTAATATTTCTTTAGTTCAGTGTGAGTGGCGGTGTTTTCAAAACTCATGTGGCGGATAGCATCCAATACCTCTTCATCCGTCATATAATTCTTTTTAGAATTGAGACGGTAGGCCAGCGGTATTTCAACATCCTCGTTGTGCAAAATCAGCTTTTTAGTTTCGTGCAAAGGATAACCTAAACCACGTTTTACCGTTTCCATATCCGTTTCACGTTCAAGCTGGCGTTTATATTTTTTTGAGAAAATGTATTTAAAGCCCATGCCAATCAACTGCATTCCATTGCGCATTTTATAGCTGAGCAGGTGTGCCAGTTCATGCCCGAAAAAGCCCACACGCATATTAAAATTCAACTTGGCAAGGTGTATTCCTTTATACACGCCCATACGGTTATTGATAAAGATTTTGTAGGTGCGTTTGCTTTTGCGTTTAAAAACGCTGGCCTTTGTGGGCCTTGCCTGCATAGTATGCGACATAATGCTGCCCTCAATCTCAATCTTGTCGGCATACAACTCAGGGTAGTATGAAAGAGCTACAAAAAAGGGTAGTCGCAAGGTATCGGGTATAAACTTGTTCTTACCGAACAATTCCATATACACAGTCAAGCTGTCTTTATAATCCTCTTCTTTAAAGTAATACCGGGTAATGGTATCTGCTTCAGTGGCGGTAGAGTCTTTTACTACCGCAAACGTATCTGCCTCAGCCGACATTTGCCCGAATAAAGGAGCAGTAGCCAGCAAAAAAACAGCACTTATAAAGTAAGTAAATTTCATTCGCTTTGTACTACAAGAATACTTAAATAGACTTAAAAATCAGGCACTTTGTAGGTGATTACCACAATTTTCCTTCACAATAGTATAACGTCCGTTTTCGTACTCAAGTATGTATAAACCAAGGTTTCTGTGGCTAAACCGTTCCATTTGTTCCAACGGTGTTTCGGTAAGCAGGCACAAAAAACTTTTCAGCGCACGTCCGTGCATACAAATCAACACCGTTTGTTCGCTTTCGTATTGCATAATGTGGTTCAAAGCCTTGCGTTGCCTTTGTTGCAGCTCCAATGGGTTTTCGCCGTTGGGTACACGGTGTTCAAGATTACCGCGTTCCCATTCACCAATCATCTTCAAATATTCTTCCCTCCAATACGGGTTTCCAGCCTTGCCCTCATAATCTCCCCAGCGTATCTCATTCAACTCGGGCAGTTGTTCATAGGGTATGCGCAACTCCTCAATAAACTGTTGCACACTTTGATACGTGCGCTGCAATGCTGAGGTGTACACCTTATCAAAAGCAGTATCTTTGTAGTGGTTATAAAACAACTGTGCTTGCAGGCGGCCTGTTTCGTTTAACTCGCTGTCAACCCCGCTGCCTTGTATAATTCCTAACCTGTTAAACTCTGTTTCTCCGTGTCGGGTAATGTAAATTGTTTTTTTATCAGCCATTAGTGATTTTTGCCTACTTTTTCTCTTACGGCGGTAAAAATAACACCTTGAATTTTAATTGAAAATAAAACCTGATGACAACAAAGTATAAACTAGACGCCACCACACCGCTTGAGCAACTAAACGCTTTGAACAAGGGTACAATGGCTGAACATATTGGGATTGAATACGTTGAACTGACCGAAGATTACCTGAAAGCCCGTATGCCGGTTGACCATCGCACTTGGCAGCCCCTAAAGATGCTGAACGGCGGAGCCAGCCTTGCCCTTGCTGAAACAGTGGGCAGTATGGCCGCCAATCTTGTGATTGACCGCAACGAGTACGTGGCATTAGGATTGGATATTAATGCCAACCATCTAAAGGCCGCAATGACAGGATATGTATATGGCACCGCCCGCCCGTACCACGTGGGCAAAAGCACCCAAGTGTGGGAAATACGTATAGAGGATGAGGAGGGCAACTTAACGTGTATCAGCAGACTTACCATGTCAAACGTGAAGATTAACGGAGAGGCTAAATATGCCCGCAAAGTTGAAATTTAATCCTGCTGGATATAAACAACAGGGACACAGTTTTGCCTTGTATAAACTACCCGCATCAGCGGTGGTACAAGGGATAGTGTGTGCTCAACCATCAACGTTTTCATACCTCCAAGTTGAGCAAGGACAAACGGGTTTTGCCTTTGTACCGTTTGAGACTGGGGAAGCTGTTTTTCTTTCGGGTGAAGAGATAAGTGATGTGGATACATCTACCCAAACAAGCATAAGTGATTATTACTTGGCCGACGGGCAATTGCCGCTTGAAACAGAGGTCGGATATGTAACCAACGTTGCCAATGGGGTAGCGTCAATCCGCCAAGGAGCAATGGATAAAGTGGTGTTGGGACGCAATACCATGCTTGCTACACCGCAAGGATTTTGCCCCTTGCAGTTTTTCAATACCCTTTGCAGTCAATACCCCGAAGCGTTTGTGTCGTTGGTGAGTATTAAAGGTATTGGTACTTGGATAGGAGCAACGCCTGAGCGGTTGCTAAAAGTTACCCCTGATAAACTAACCACAGTGGCGTTGGCTGGTACACAACTGAAAGACCAAGCACAATGGAGCGAGAAAGAGAGTGAAGAGCAGCTTTGGGTGGTGCGTTATATTGAAGAAATACTTAACGAATACCAAGCTACCCAAGTTGATGTTGCTGCACGGCGCAAAATACAAAACGGACCGTTGGAGCATTTGTATACCGAAATCAGTTTTAAAAAAGAGGGAGTTAATAATGCTGCGTTAGCGGCTCATTTATTACCCCGACTGCACCCAACACCTGCCGTGTGCGGGTTGCCCAAGCAAAAGGCCATGCAATATATATTGGCTAACGAAAACTACCAACGCAGTTACTATGCAGGCTTTTTAGGCCCGGTAAATTGCGGTGATGAAACCAACTTGTTTGTAAACCTGCGTTGTATGCAAATTACCAATGCAGGTATGGTGGCCTATGCCGGAGCCGGTATTACCAAAGACTCTGTGCCTGAAATGGAGCTTGCCGAAACGGAAAACAAATTGAACAACCTGAAAAAATTTTTATAAGTGAGTTATGATACTATATAATGTTACAGTAAACGTAGAAGACAGCGTACACGCCGAATGGTTTTCGTGGATGAAACAAATACACATACCCGAGGTAATGGCTACAGGTAAATTTGCCGGTTGGAAAATGTACAAGATACTTACCCGCCAACCCGATGAAAGCGGTGTAACGTACAGCATACAATATTTTGCAAAAAACATGGAGGATTACAATACCTACCAACGCGACCATGCTCCGGCTTTGCAATTAAAAACCATGCAGAAGTACGGCGAAAAGCTAATGGCTTTCCGCACCGTGCTTGAAACCGTGTAAGTGCAGCGCGTATTTATAAATTGAGACTGTAGAGTATTCTTTAAACAGTCTCAATTTTCTTGTTTTTAAAATCAGGTATAAGTACCTGAAATATTGCGATTTGTATTGCCTTATTTTGATGTGCTAACAAATTGCATCCCTATTAATTGCACTATTATGCCTAACAGGTACATTGGAACTAACACCAATCAGCTTACTAATGAAGCCGACGATACTCTTCGCTCAGGCTACGACAAAAAAATGGCCGGCGACAGCACGGCACTAAACGCCCAAATGGGAAGCGACCCCGTCACTACCGAAACGCATGGGGCCAGCGGTACACAGTGGGGGGCTTATACTGCTTGCGGCGGTATGGTGGTAAAAACACCTACAGAGGTGTACATTATTCACAGTACACCCTCAAAGTATTTAAAAGACCAATGGAATATTTCCGGAAATTGGTTGTGCGACAACAAGGCCCGCATCACCCAAGCTATTTTAATAAACTTTGGTAATAATGCCGAGAACGCCGTAACCGACCCTATTTGGAATTACCTTGTTCAGAATCACAAAGCTGCTTACCGAATCAGCAGGCCGTTAAACACTACCGCGCTTAGGGCATCGGCGAATCTGAATGGTGTATTTATTATGAAAAAAGTAGATTACACCCACCCCATAGTAAATGTTAACTGGGGTGATATGGATGGGCAAACAGTAATTACTGTAAATTCTTAAAAACCTGTTAACCTTAAGGTGCAAAGGCATTAGAAATGGCTTTGTACCTTAGGGGGTATTTCAAATTATTCGGTATAAGGTTTTAGCAGCGCGGCAAACTCTTGTTGCAGCTCCTCAGTATGGTTTTTAATGTACCATACCTGTATGTCTTTTTTATAATCTACATCAGCGGGTGAGCCTGCTGCTTTGTAATCCAGCATTATTTGCTGTGCACTTTTGGGGCGTGGTCCCCACACAAACAACTCTTCCATCGTTTCTGAGTCCAGTGCTATTAGTTTTGGTATCGACCTGCTGCCATTTGTAAGGTAGGCGTCCATCAACTCAGGGTTTTCATCCCTTAGCGATAACGACAACCATATTCTGCCGTTTTTCACCGCAGCCATTTTAGCAAAGGCAGGTAAGTTTTGTGCCGCATCGCCGCACCACAACTCAGTAAGTACTACCCACACCATCGGGCGTTTTATGTTTTTAATCAACGCCTTCAATTCATCATTAATCACCACCGTTTTATCCAGCCTGTCCATGCGTTGGTCATTCAACTTGCTGTAGTTTAAGAATTTTTCGCTTTGGTCGGGGCCGGTGGTTTTATTCTGACTTAACAAATCCTTACCCATCAGCCTGTATTCTTCGTACGAAAAACCGTCTTTAACGTGTGCGCGGGTGATGGGTGTTTTAGTGTGAGATTCCATAATGGTAAAACAAATTTGTGTAAAGGTATGTTTGCTTGCGTCCAAAATGCAGACCAAGGGCAATAAAAATCAAAATAGTACCATACTAATCAAGATTTGTATGCATTAATGCATCGCTCCTAATAATTGTTTGGTATAATCCGATTGGGGAGAATTGAATAACTCTTGGGTGGTTTGTAATTCTACCAGTTTGCCGTGTTGCACCACCACAATGCGGTCGGCACTAAAACGGGCTACATTTAAATCGTGGGTGATAAAAAAATACGTCAGACCAAGTTCTTGTTGCAGTTTTTTCAAAAGGTTCAAAACTTGCGCCTGTACCGATACATCCAGTGCTGATACTGCTTCGTCAAGCACCAAAAACTGCGGTTGGGGAGCAAGTGCGCGGGCTATGCAAATGCGCTGGCGTTGCCCGCCTGAAAACTCATGCGGATATTTGTTATACGCAGCCTCATCCATGCCCACCATTTGCAGTAACTCAATAGTGCGGGTTCGGCTGTTTTTATCGGGGTTAAAATTCCGTACGGCTTCCTCAATCTGTTTCCCAATGCTGATGCGCGGATTTAATGACGAATACGGGTCTTGAAACACCAACTGAAAATGTTTTCTAAATGCTTTGCGGGCTTTATAGTTCTTTAGCGATACACTTAAACCATCGTACTCAATAGTACCTGCGGTAATGCGGGTAGTTTGCAAAATGCTCATGCCCAGCGTGGTTTTTCCGCTACCGCTTTCACCCACAACGGCTAGCGTTTCACCTTTGTATATTTCCAGCGAAACGTTATCCAGCACCTTTTTGCCGGTCTTCTTTTTAAAGAAACTAAAGCCCCCATCGTTACCATACTCCACACATAAATTACTAATACGGATGGCAGGCTCTTTGGATAGCATTTTTTTGGTTACGGGTGCGGGAGCTATAAACTCCTTTTTCACCAACCCTTGCGGGGTATCATCAAAAAAGTCTTTTAAAACAGGCAGTACGCTTGCGTTGGGATTGGCTGCGGGGCTGCATTTTAGCAGTGCTTGGGTATAAATATTTTGGGGTGAGGCAAAAATCTCCTGTGCCGAGTTATTTTCCATCACCTTGCCCTTGTACATTACCGTTACTTGGTGGGCAATGGATTTCACCAATCCCAAATCGTGGGAGATGAATAAAATACCCAACCCGCGTTTTTGTTGTAGCTCTTTCAGCAGTTGGATAATAGATGCTTGCACCGTAACATCCAACGCTGTTGTGGGTTCATCGGCTATCAACAAGGCTGGGTTTTGCGCCAATGCCATGGCTATCATCACCCGTTGGCGTTGTCCGCCCGATAACTGGTGCGGGTACGATGATAATATGCGTTCACGTTCGTGTAGTTTTACCTCGTCCAGCAAATCAAAAGCAATTTGTTTAATTGCCTTTTTACCCAGCTTATTACCTACAGCTATGTTTTCAAACAGTTGTTTGCCGCAAGTATAAACAGGGTTCAAAGCCGTCATCGGCTCCTGAAAAATCATGGCAATTTCTTTGCCTCGCAATTCGCGCCATTCGTGCGGTTGCAGTTTTAGCAAATCAATAGTGCCTTTTGTGGGCGATGAAAAAAGTAATTCGCCGCTGATGGTATGCACTGCTTGCTTGGGCAATAAGCCCATCACCGCCAGCGAAGTAAGCGTTTTACCACTACCGCTTTCGCCTACCACTGCCGTGCATTGTTGGGCATCAACAGCAAGACTAATGCCTTTAAGGGCATCAAAAATACCGTTATCAGTGGTGAGCGACAGTGAAAGATTATTGATTTGCAGCAGCATCAAGGCAAACTTATGTAAAAAAGTTATTACTGAGTTTATCGAAGTACATTGAGCCTGCCTAAAAATACTGAGCTTGCCGAAGTGTCCTGAGCCTGCCGAAGTACTATTCCTTCAACCCAATTTTAGTAAGCAGGCCGTAACGTTCAATGCCTAACGCCAACGCAGCATAGGCAAGCATTAGCACAATACCTACCACTATGTTTACTTGTTGGTATTGATATTTAAGTATCTCGTGAAAAATGTAAAACACAGCCATACACAGTAGTAGCGCATATATTTTGGTGAGCTGGTAGGGGATGGGGAAGTATTTTTTGCCCGTTGTGTAGCACAACACCATCATAAATAAATAGGCAATAAGCGTAGCCCACGCAGAACCTTCGTAACCGATGGTGGGTATAAGGGTGATATTCAGTAGAATAGTAAGCCCTGCAGCTGCCACTGCGATGTAGGAACCGATAAGGGTTTTATCGGCCAATTTATACCAGATAGAAAGGTTGAAATAAATGCCCAAAAACATATTGGCCAACAGTAGTATAGGCACAATGTGAAGTCCCGCGTGGTACTCTTTATTACGAAGAAATAAATCAGCAAAAAGCTGTAAATTGAATGATACCAACAGGAAGATTAAGGCACAAACAATCACAAAATAATTCATCAGCTTGGCATACATTGTTTCAGCTCCCTCGCCTTTAGAGCGGGCAAACAAAAAGGGTTCTGCTGCCATGCGGTACGCTTGTATAAAAATGGTCATTAAAATGCTCAGTTTATAACAAGCTCCGTAAATGCCTGATTCATAATCAGCTCTGTCCTCAGGCAACAATTTTGTCAGCAAAATACGGTCAAGTGTTTCGTTTATCATCCCTGCAAATCCTACAAATAGTAGGGGGAGGGCATAAATTATCATCCGTTTCCAAAGCTCGGTATCAAACCCAAAATTAAATTGCAGATTTTCAGGATACACCAACGGCCAAGTAATAATGCTGGCAATCAGGTTCGAAATAAATATGTACCCTATTCCAACTTCGGGTTTGTAAATCACCTCAATCCACGTCCAACCTTCTTTTATCAAATACGGACACAATAACAAAAAGAAAAAGTTTAGCCCAATGTTGGTAAACATATTGATGGATTTTACCAACGCATATCGTTTGGCTTTGCCCATTTGCCTCAACTTCACAAACGGTAGCGCCACCAAAGCATCCATGCCTGAAATAATAGCAAACCACAAAAAATATTCGGGGTGTTCACCTATCTCCATCCAATCGGCAATAGGCTGTTTAAACAGGATAGCAATAAACAGAAAAAAGAGCGTGCTGATAATTATAGAATTATAGGCAGTTGAATATACCTTATCGTTTTCGGGGTGTGCATTGGCAAAGCGGAAAAACGTAGTTTCCATACCGTACGTAAACAACACATTAAAAAAACTGGCATAGGCAAACATGCTGGTTACAACCCCGTACTCGGAAGGACCAAAGAGATTAGTGTACATTGGCACCAAGAAAAAACTAATCAGTCTACCCGCAATTGTGGGTATTCCATAGATGGCAGTTTCTCCGGCTAATTTCTTTAAAACGCTCAAACGGGCACAGTTTTAGCCTGCGAAAATAGTGATATTATACGGTTTGGATGAAGCACCGTTGCACTTACTTGCAAATTGTGTCCCAAAGTTTGAAGTGTTTGGAATAAATGTTCGTCAAAAGTTTCACACAGTTAAACTACAAACCGATAATTTAAAATATCTTGGTTTTACTTTGCGTTTACTAAAAGTATTGAGCAATACATGCACTTGCTAAAAAAAATATCCTTTTTGCTGCTATTGGCCTTAGGCTGTACCGGCCTATATGCCCAAGACAATGCCGATGAGGCATTGGCAGCCCAATACTTTGCCAACGGTGAGTTTGACAAAGCCGCCGTTTTGTATGAGAAGCTGTTGGATAAAACCACGCAATCGCCCTACTATTACGATAATTTACTTACCTGCTATTTTAAACTGAAAGAGTTTGACAAAGCAGAAAAGACGGTAAAAAAGCAGAAAAAGCGTTTTCCCGATAATACGTATTACAGGGTAGATTTAGGTTTTGTGTATGAGAAGAAAGGGGAGCAAAAGGATGCCGAGGAAGAATACGAAGACTGTTTGAAAAAAATGGGCAAAGCCCCCGCACAAGAAGAGATAGCAGCACTTACTAATGCGTTTGTGAAACGCGATCTTTATTCTTGGGCAATAAAAACAATAGAGAAAGCCCGCAAGCTGTATAACGACAACAACATTATGGCCTTGGATTTAGGCTCGTTGTATTTGAAGACCGGTAACAAAGAACGGATGATTACTGAATACCTGAATCACCTGTCAATATTTCCCGAAGAGATTACCTCAGTACAAAACAATTTCTTAGACCGTTTCACCAACGATGAAGATTGGAAACTGCTGAAAAAGGAGATTCTCACCCGCATACAAAAAGCTCCTGATGGGGTGTACACCGAAATGTTATTGTGGTTGCTGGTGCAGCAAAAAGATTTTTACGGGGCTTTTCTTCAGTTCAGGGCGTTGGATAAACGTAATAAAGAAGACGGCAGGCGTATGATTGAACTGGCTGAGTTGGCTATTACCAACGATGCGCTTGACGTGGCTGTGGATTGCTACAAATACATTATTGGTTTAGGTATTGACAAGATTTTTTACTTGGATGCCCGCAACGGCTTGCTTACGGTCAGTTACAAAAAGATAACCGAAACAGGGGAGTACGATGCTGCCTTTATCACCGAAACTGAAAAGAACTACAAAGAGTTTATTGCCGAAGTTGGTGAGAATTATATCTCAGCACCCGCGATGCGTCAACTGGCGCACTTGTATAATTATTATTTTGACAGACCGAAGGAAGCCATTGAGTTATTAAAACGGGCGATTGAAATACCCCGCATGAATAAATCGTTTACGGCTGAATGCAAGCTGGAGCTTGGCGATGCATACTTAGTATGGGGCGATATTTGGGAAGCACAGTTGCTATACGGGCAGGTAGATAAAGACTTTAAAGATGAACCGTTGGGGCAAGAAGCTAAATTTCGCAATGCTCGATTGTCATTCTATAAAGGCGAGTTTGAGTGGGCACAGGCGCAGTTGGATGTGCTGAAATCGGCAACCAGCCATTTGATTTCTAACAACGCCATAGAATTAAGCATGGTGATACAGGATAATTACGGGTTTGAAGACGGTGATGACAGTGCATTAATGCTGTATGCCGAAGCCAACCTGCTGCTGCTGCGCAATGACCCCGATTTGGCTTTGCTAAAATTAGACAGTATTAAAATTAAATATCCTACCCACTCGCTAAACGATGAAGTGCTGTTGAGCAAAGCCCGTGTGTTTGCCAAAAAGAAAATGTACAAAGAGGCTATCGCCTATTATACCGATGTGTACACCAACTTTAGCTACGATATTTTAGCTGATAATGCTCTTTTTGAAGCAGCCGAGTTGTATGAAAGGCAATTGGGAGATAAAGAGAAGGCCAAAGAATTGTACGAAAAACTGGTGATTGATTACCCCGGAAGCTTACATACCGTTGAAGCCCGTAAACGTTTCCGCCGCTTGCGCGGTGATAATATCAAAGATATTCCTCAAGATGTGCTTGATTATCAACAGCAACAATATTAATTACATTTTATATAAAATTAATTCCTAATACGTATAGTTTTATCAAAGGGTTGGGTGGAGTCCTGTAATTTGATAGTCAGATTATTATGGCATTAATATTACCATAATTAATAGCGTTTTTAGAGCTTATTTTGGAACTTTGTTTTCCAATTTAAGAAGTAAAAAATTCTGTTAAGCGTATGAAAAATCTATCACAACCTTTAAACCTTTCGGGCAAAATTATTTTTAGCTGTCTGTTATTCTTTTTTGTGGCATCAATGCCACTACTCGCAACTCCCGTAATTACTATAATAGGGGATAATCCGCTAACCCACGATGTAAATACTACTTACACAGATTTGGGAGCAACAGCGGTTGACGGCAACAACAATGATATAACCTCATTAATTACGGTACAGATTGGAGTGAGGGTGGATATACCCGGTGTTTATCAAGTGAAGTATTCTGTAACTGACGGATTGGGTAATACTGCCAATGCTATCCGCATGGTTTTGGTAAGTGACAGGATAGCACCTGTTATAAACGGCCCGGCAACTATAGTAGTTTGCTTAAATGATTTTAGCTTTACAGAACCTACAGTATCAGTCACCGATAATTATTATCCTACTGTAAACTTAACACGCACCGGTAGTTTTGATATTACTGTAGTGGGTCAATATCCGATTACATACACTGCAACAGATGCATCGGGAAACACAAATGTTTTAGTGCGCACTATTTCAGTAGTCGACTGTACCCAAACAACCGGAGTTGCTGAAGTTCAAAAAACCTCTTTGGGTGTTTATCCCAACCCAAGCAACGGTATTTTTGAGGTAATATTTACCGGTGAGTCATGTGGCCGGTTAACTATTACAGATATTCAGGGCCGCACTGTTCATTCAATGGAGGCTGCAACACTAAATAGTGGCAGGACTCCAATAAATATAAGCGAGATGCCCGCAGGGTTGTATTTCGTTAATTTTCATAACACTACAGTTAAAATTGCAATCGTAAAATAATCTGTGCATAAATAGGGAAGAGGCTAATTAACTAAGGTTTCGTCATAGTAATGTAAAAACAGGCAATTCCTTTTCCAACCCTTTAGTGTCAGGCAACGTTTTTATACAAAAAGCAGTCTATCAACTAAATGCTACAATGCGGCGCAAGCCCATTTTAGCACCATATTAAATAGAAAGAATTCATTGGCAAAACAATAGTGGAATAGGGTAGTTTAAATTTCCACACAGCCTGTGAGCAGGGATGCTAACAGGCTTTTTTATTTTATACCCTTAATTTGCCTCAACGTAGCGTTTTAAAAGGTTGCCTACAATTTCGGTCCAGCCTTCTGCAAAGCAAGCTCTCACAAAATCAGGTCCGTTACCTGCAAAGGTGTGCAACCCTTCGTGTGTAAGTTTTAAATGGGTTTTATCTCCATCGGCAAATAACTCAAATGTCACTTCCGAATTGCCCGGGTAGCCATCGTATCGCCATGTGTAGCTTAGTTTTTTCTCAAACTCAACAGCAGTTACTTGGCACAAGTGCAAATAGGTTTGCTGTTCACTGCCCCCGCTAAAGCTAAACTCAAACCCAACAACAGCCTCAAAACTGTCAAGGGTAAAATACCATTTAGCCATTTTTTCCCTATCGGTAAGGGCTTGCCATACTTTGTTTATCGGTGCGTCAAATGTTCTTTCAATAACAAAAGGTGTTGTATCCATTGTGTGTATTAAGTAATTAATGTCCTATTCTGATTTTAAAAAGTCTTCAAGTGCATCCAGCTTAGCCGTCCAAAAAATCCGGTACTGTTCGGTCCAGTCGGCCACTTCTTTTATCTTTTCAGGTCGGGCACTGCAAAATCGTTCCCTGCCCTGTTTTTTCACAGTTATCAAACCACATTCTGTAAGTATTCGCACGTGCTTAGAAATTGCCGGCCGGCTAATCTCAAACTTCTCGGCAACCGTATTAAGGGTCATCGGATTTTTTGCCAGCAGCCCGATAATTTGTCGCCTTGTCGGGTCGGCAATTGCCTGGAAAACGTCTCTACGCATATTATTTGTAACTGTTAGGTTACAAATTTATAAAAGTAACCGTTTGGTTACAAGTTTTTTCAAAAAGCGTTTAATTACTAAATAAGTGGGTTATAACAACCTGTATTTAAAAATGGTAAATAGGGTTAAGTTTTTTTTGTTACTTTACATACTATAAGTATATTGCACCTGCTTGAGATTGAAGTTCCTATTAAAAATCATGTTATTAATACTGTCTGATAGCAATAATTATCACTGTCATTAAGCACAATCACCATACACTAACTATAAACAATTACCATGAAAAAACATTATTTGTACTACTTACTTGCAATTGTTGCGGGTGTAGTATCAATTAGCAGTTGCAAAAACAAACCCGCTGAACAAAAGGTTGATGATGCAGCAACGGCTACTAAAGCACCTTACACAGTTACTTTGGAAGAAGTAAACAGCGATTTTGCCCCTGCTTTGCAATCGTTTGCTTGGGCACAAGCCGGAGGCGAACTACTGATTTTAGGTGGACGTACCAACGGTTTCCACAACTTTTCAGGTACTTCATCTGTGTTTACTCCAAAAAGAAGGAACACCTACTTTTATGTGGTAGACTTAGATTCGTCTAAAACCGATTCACTATCAATTCCTGCCGCATTTCTTGACAGGTTGAGTGCTACCAATATGGAGTATTACCATGAAGGTAACACGCTGTATTGCATTGGCGGTTATGGAGTTTCGGGCAAAGGATGCGATGTGGACAGCCCTCCGGCATCGTGCTACCAAACTTTCCCCTATTTAACGGCTATAAATGTGCCCGCAGCTATTACTGCTATCCAAAACCAAAACTCAGCCGCTTTGGCTTCAGCCATTACTTCAAGTGCGGCTGACGATAGGCTAAGGGTAACCGGTGGCGAATTGCACAAAATCGGCAACTGGTATTATTTGGTGTTCGGCCAAAACTTTAACACAATCTATAACCCAAATTCTACAGGGATTTATACTAATGAGGTTCGCAGGTTCCAAATTGATAACAGCGGCACTACACCAAAAATTACAGGGTATGCTGCCGATACTTGTACTTGGGATGATTCATCGTTCCACCGTCGCGACCTTGTGGTACTTGAAAGCTACGATGTAAACGGTAATCCTAACATTACTGTGTACGGTGGTGTGTTTACTCCGCAAGCAAATATTGATTATCAAACGCCTATTTACATTTCACAGGCGGATGCTACTACCGGTGCCACAACCATTACTACCGATAACAATTTCTTGCAACAGTTTAACCAATATGCTGCCCCAAATATTGCATTTTATGATGCGGCAAGCAAAACCACTTATACTACTATATTGGGCGGTATCACCCAGTATTATTATGATGACAAGGGTAATTTGGTGAACAGCAACAACACACAAGACCCTATGCCGTTTAGTAACTATGCTACTACCATTGTACGTACCGGAAGCAGCACAGCCGTTGAGTATCCTCAGCAAAGCCCTACTTTGCCCGGCTACTTGGGTTCTGAAGCTATTTTTGTACCCCATGTAAGCATTGTTTTGAGTCAAGGAAGGCAAAAAACAATTGATATGGCCAAGTTGCCAAAATCAACCGATAGCAAAGGTATTATGTTGGGCTACATGTATGGCGGTATCGAGTCGAAGGCCTCTCAAAGTACCTCTGATCCTAATTCAACAGTTTCAAGCAAAAGGATCTTTAAAGTGTATCTAAAACCTAACCTATAATTTAAGTACACAGTTATTGTGATGCTTTAATCCCCGTCCAAACAGGCGGGGATTTTTTGTTATAGAAAGCATAAACTTGTGGAGCAAACCCAATAGAATGAAAAAATACATTGCAATACTACGCGGCGTAAATGTGAGCGGACACAATATAATGCCCATGAAGGAACTGAAAGCAGCTATGGAAAAGGCGGGCTTTAGCAATGTAGCTACTTACATACAAAGCGGTAATGTGGTATTTGAACATTCAGGGACTTCGGAAAATGAGCAGGCGGCTAAATTAACCGCCTTGATAAAAAGCACGTTTGGGTACGATGTTCCGGTGTTGGTGCGCACGGTTGATTACATGAAACAGGTGCATGAATCCAATCCCTTTTTTAAACGTGAAGATGTAGATACTGAAAAACTGCACATTACCTTTTTGGGTGATGAACCGTTGGCACAAAACATAGCTACTGCCAACACATATTCTTATTTGCCCGATGAGTTTATTATTGAGGGCAAGGCCGTGTACGTGTATTGCCCAAACGGGTATGGAAACACTAAGCTGACTAATACCTTTTTTGAGGGTAAGCTGAAAGTGGCAGCCACCACGCGCAACCTTAAAACAGTAGTGAAACTGATTGAAATGGGAAGTTAAAAATCGTTGAGTAGGAGAGTGTCTTAAGCCCTTTTTGCACGTTCCCACCTAACCGACTGGCGTTTACGGATAAAGCGAACAAAACCCGCAAACACTGAGTAGTTCATGATGAAGAAGTAATAGGGCACAAAAAACGCTTTGAACTTTATTTTGCGGTTCTCAAAGTACCAGCCCAATAGAGCAGCACTGTAAAACGCAATTTGGCCTATTAACAGCAGGATATAAAATATAGTACCATCAAGAGCTAAAAGGATGTTTAGCGGTAATAATAGCAGCATGCACAGTGGGGTAAGCGACCATCTTAACACTTTACGCGACACATAAATAAACCACAAGGGAAAATTATAGAACGGGTTGAGCAAATTGCCCAGACGCATAATGCTTTGCCAACCGCCTGCACAAATACGCACCTTACGTTTCAACTCTTCTTTTACCGACATTGAAGCCGTTTCCATAGCGTATGCTTTGGGTTCGTACACAATACGGTAGCCCTTTTCAGCAATGCGCATGGTAAGCATAAAATCATCCAGTAATGTGTCGGGTTCTAAATGTTGGTAAAGGGCAGTGCGGCAGCTCATCAACTCACCTGCTGCACCTGCTGTGGTATATAAATCGCTGTCGTATTTCTTCAAAAACGATTCGTACTTCCAGTACAAACCCTCGCCGGCACTGCTGGCGTTTTCCTTATCCTTTTGTATGATGCGTTTTTCACAAGCTACCGCGCCGTTTCTTGGGTTTTGGTAGTGCTTCACAATCTCGCGCAGCGATTCTTTATTCAGTATCGTATTGGCATCACAAAATACCACATATTCAGTAGTTACAAAGCCCATTGCACGGTTCATCGCCCCTGATTTTCCACCCCGTTCGGGCACGTGCATGGCCATAATACCGTCAATGTCTTTTATCTTTTCGTAAGTGCCGTCGTCGCTGCCGTCGGTTACAAAAATTATCTTCAGTTTATCCTTAGGGTAATCAAGGCTTTTGCTGTTTTCAACCTTTTGCAGTATAAAGTCGGCCTCGTTGTAGCTGGGTACTATCAGGGTAATTTCGGGTAAAAAAGTATCATCAAACTGTTTCTTTTTAGGCCACAGTACATTTTTCACCTTCACTAAAAGAAACACCAGAATGCCATACCCGAAAAAGGTATAGAACACAATGGCAAAAAACACCCAAAACAGTAGTTCAATCAATGTCATAAGGGGCAGCTACTTTTTCCACGAGGTATAAAAACCGTTGGTACAGGCAGGAGGCAAAATGTCGGCCACTTTACTGTCAATTTTCTGTAGGGCTTTTACACGTTTAGCCACCAACGAAAAGGGGAATACTTGGTCTAAGAAATTAGATTTACCAAAGGCCATAAATTTAAACCCTGCATTTTGCATCATCTTATACAACGATTTGCGGGTAAAAAACTGTATGTGCGTCAAATCGGGGTTGCTGCTTTGGTGGGTAGCATGTTTATAGCCAAAAAAGCGTTTAATTTTAAGCAATGTATCGGTGTGGCCGTTGCGCATCATCCATTGCATGGGTTTGGTCATCAAGGCTTCGCGGGGGCCAAAACCGTTGGGTACGGTAACAATCATAGTACCGCCCGGTTTTAATATCCTGTATGCCGATTGTACCAACTCATCGGGCACGGTTAAGTGTTCCAAAACTTCAGTACACACAATCAAATCAAACTCATCATTCATGGTGAATTTGTTTGCATCGGCTACATCAAAACTCACGTTAGTAAACGTATTATTTTTTTTAGCAGTTTCTATCGAGGTATCATCCACATCAATACCTTTTACTTCATATCCCAAACTGCCAAGTACCATCGATAGGTTACCATTACCGCAACCGATATCTAATATTTTGGCAGGAGGTGTTACGTTTTTTTGCACTTGTCCTACAATAAAATCTAGGCGTTTAAACTCTTCAACGTAAGTGTATCCGGTGTATTTGTAATAATCCTTCATAGGTAGTTTACTATCTTGTTATACTATTTTTTCGTAGAGGCTTAACATTTGGCGTGCTGTGTTTTCCCAAGAAAACAACTTAATCCGCTCCATACCAAACTCAATTAACTGTTGCCTGTATTGCTCGTTGTTCAACAACATATCAATATTATCGGCTATCGATTCGGGTTCGGCGGCTTCGGCGTAAAGTGCTGCATTGCCGGCCACCTCAGTCATTGGCGATGAGTTTGAGGTAACCACGGGCACTCCGCAAGCCATTGCTTCCAGCAAAGGTATCCCGAAACTTTCGCGCAGCGAAGGGTATAAGAACAATACGGCACGGCTATACACAGCAGGTATTTCTACATTGGGTATGTAGCCGCACAGTACAATATCGTTTGCCAAATCGGGGGCTTTTATGTCGTTTAAGATTTGGGTTAGATACAAACTGTCAAGGTCGGGCATCACAACGGGCAAACGTAACTTGCCTTGTTGTTTCAGTATTGCCAGCGCAGCCAGCACCCCGCGAACATTCTTTTTTGGGTCGGTATTTCCTAAAAAAAACAAGTATTCGTCGGGCAGGTTATACTTCTTTTTCACCCGTTCCAATTCAGTTGGGTCGGTAATCTTTTTAAAGTGAGACCCAACCGCATTGTACACCGTTACTACCTTTTCTTCGGGCAGGTTGAAATGGTCTAAAATGCGTTTACGTTCAAAGTTAGATACAGTGGTGATAATTTTACTCTTTTTTACTGTACGGGGCACATTCCAGCGGCGGTATAAGTTTCCAATACGCTGATACATACTGCCTTGTGTAAGATTCAGTTTTTCAAGGTAGATGATATCGTGCAGGGTAGTAATTATTGGGGCTGAACTGTTTAGCGGTGCAGTATTGGCGGTGCAATGCAGCACATCAATACCGTATTTTTTTACAGCAGGAGGTAGTTTAAACTGTTCCCAAACGGGGTAGGGGGAACCTTCTACCCTAACTATTTCAAAATTAGCACCGGGGGTTATTACTTTATCATCCGTATCGGGTCTTACAAACACAACAAACTCATGGCCGGTATCTATCTTTTGCAACGCTTTTATCAGTTCAAGCGCCACGATATCCATACCGTGTTTTTTCTTCCGAAAAAGGCGTTGTGCTTCAATCCCTATCCTCATGGTTTTGCCTCTTTCTGCCCGTGCGGGGTGTGAATGAATTTTTTATTGGCCCCTTTTAGTTTAAACAAGTTGCTAAAGAACAAGAAAAACGCCTTAGGCAGGGTAAGCACTGCTTGTGCAGTTTGTGCAGTATAAAAGCGAGAGGGTACAGATATGGCAAGGGTAATGATGTTTAACACCAACAACACTATCCACGCACTGCTATACAAGGGAAGACCTGAAAAGTAAACTACAGGGGTGATGATGAACAATGAACCCAACAACAGCAGTTTTGGAAACAGCATGTACTGCATAATTTTATCGGCGTAATCAAAATTGCCGTAAAACAGTTGGGTAATGCCTGAAAAGAAGTTTTTACGCAGGTAGTACACCTGTGCCGAAAGCCAACGGCGACGTTGGTTTTGGAACACATCGGCCTTTTCTACTTTCTCGTCATATACATACGCATCTTCTAAGTAATACATTTTGATGCGTTGTTTTAATATTTTCAGTTCCAGTTCTTTATCAAAGCCACCTACAGCATCAATAGTGCTCATAATGTCTTTAAAAAACCTGAACCCGGCTGCCTTGCCTGAGCCGATTAATGCACTAGAAAACCCTAATGCAGCGTGCCCTTTGCGGAAAATATGGTTGCTTATTTCCTCGCTGATGGCATCCAACAATGCGTACGAGGTATTAGTATTAAGCGCAGTACGGTGGGCTTGCAATATTTGCACGTTGTTTACCAAACGGTCGTTCAGTTTTTGCAAAAATGCAGGCTCCATAATGTTGTCAACGTCAAGCAATACCACGTAATCGTATTTCTCTTCAATTATTTCAAACGCCTTGTTGATGGCTTTGGCTTTGGTACTGTTTTCAAATTGTACTTCAATTACCCGCACATTGTATTTTTTAAGCTCTTCCAGTGTTTCAGGCTTAAAACTGTCGGCAATTACATAAATGTCGTATAAGTGATTGGGGTAGCTTTGTTTTAGGTTTTCGGTTACAGTGTTTATAATCACATTGTCGCCTTTGTATGCAGGCACCATCACGCAAAAGGTAACTTGCGGTTCGCGCTCGGGGAAATGGGGCCTTCGGTAAAACAAACCTGCAAGGGCATATATCAGCATATAAACTACGTTGAAGCCGACATATAGCAATAAGATCAATGCAAGTATTTGTAATATAATCATTTAAGAATCTCGTTTGTATGTATGTTGTGGTGCGTTAAGTTCCAAAACGCAGCTCTCAGCAAAGGAACAATTAATTTCCACTCCTTTCTTACTACCAATGTTACTAAATTTTTAGGAATAGCGGCGAAATAAAAAAACAATACGCTGGATAATTTAGCCAAACCGCTAAAGTTTCTGCGCACAAAAAGCAGGCGGTTTCGGGTCAGGTAATAAGTTTTGAGGGGGCTTTTTTTGCCCGTACTCATGCTCTCTTTGTGATACACGGTAGAGCTGCCCACATACCAAATCTCATACCCTGCGCGCTTTATACGTTCGCAGTAATCAATCTCCTCGTAGTACAAAAAGTACAACTCAGCCATCAAACCGATTTCTTTAAGCAAACGTGTAGGAAACATCATTGCTGCACCGTGTGCAATCTCGGTTTTCTCGGTACCGTTGTATTGGCCTTCGTCTTTTTCTTTGCTGCCCCTTGCAAATGCACGTCCTGTATATACATTAAACCCAAAACTGCCTGCATATTGCATAGTGTCGGGGGCATAACTGTATACCAGTTTTGGGCTTACACAACCGCACTTTGCGTCGGTTTCAAGTTTCTCTACCAACGGTTCTAAAAATCCGGCAGGTACTTCGGTATCGTTGTTTATCAGCAGGCAATATTTACCCGTGGCTTGTTTTAATGCTAAGTTATTACCCCCCGCAAAACCTAAGTTTTGGGTACTTTTTACCAAATGCACCCAAGGGTGTTTTTGGGTGATAACGTCAGGGTTTTCGTGGCTGCCATTATCCACCACCCATACCTCAATAGCAGGATAGGATATTTTTTGTAAACTATCCAACAAAGCAAGGGTGTGTTCGGCCCCGTTATAGTTTACGGTAATGATGCTTACTAAAGGTGTAGAGGTTACCACATTAAATTGCGTTCAGGTTCGGGCTTTTTTACTTCATCGTCGGGTATATCCCATTCGTCACACAAATAAAAGAATACCATGCTGAAATATAAAACGGTTGAAGTAGGTAATTGCCCGAATACTTGGTTTCCGTAGCTGGCTACCGCAACCCCAAAGAACCCGCAGAGCAGGGCAATGGTTTTGAGCCGCAGCTCGTTATCGTTTAAGAAAAAGACTTTTCGGAAACCGTAGTAAAGTATAATTACTATTTGCAAAATGTGCATCCAAAGGCCTATTACGCCTGTTTCAACCCAAATTTTCACATACCAGCTATCCAATGCAGTTTCAGCAAGGAATGTTCCGGGGGTGAATCGTTTACCCCAGTTACCACCGGCACCAATACCCCCTCCTATAGGTCGTGAAGCTAAATATACCCTAAGTTTTGCTTGGTTTTCAAGACGCACCTGAAACGAAGCATCCTGAGGGTCGAGCGCGGTACGCATCCGTTGTATTTGGTAGTTACCTTGCCCTACAGTGGTGTATTTAAGCACGATAAAGGCGCAAGCCCCTGCCACCAAACCAACTGCAAGTACCCTGAAATTCCGCACCAAAAACAGGTACATCAAAAATCCTGCGGCGATAACAAATAACGGTCCCCGACTTCCTGCCACTGCAAATCCCCAAAAGTAAATAAAGCCCAACCCGCCGTATATAAGTCGCCGTCGGGTATCTTTTACACCCATGCCTAATATGATGCAGTACAATGCACAATGCGCCATTGCTGCACCAAACTGTCCCGCATCGGAGTAAAAGGAGAAACTACGGAGTTTACCCATCAGTATGTGGGTGTCTTTTGCGCCTTCTTCAAGCCATTTTACTTCGCCCCCTGCAAGGCCGATGTATTGTTGTTTAAAACCCCACAAAGCAGCCACAAACGACCAGCCCAGCCAAATGCGGATGAACTTCTCCATGTCTTCGCGCTTGTGCATCCATATAAATAAAAGGGGCAGGGTTTGTACCCAGTACATTGATACCCCCCGCACAGCATAAAACCATGCTTCTTTGCTTCGTGCTTCGGGGTTTACAAGCTGAAAAAGGGTATATAAAAACCAAACTACAACTATCCAAACCAGTGGATTGTTGGCTCGTTTTAAGTCTTTTTTGTCAACACTAAAGAAAGTACCCAGCACGCATACCCCCAGTATGGCATCAATCATCAACCCGTAGGGGATAGAAGGCGGGAAGAACCTGAAAAGTCCGTTGTTGAAGAAACTGGTATGCAGGTAAATTAAAAGTCCGGTTTTGGGCTTTGCAATACATATAGCTGCAAATCCAATAGCAATGGGCAGCACAATAAATATGCCCGCGGTTTCCAATCCGCCCGATGTGATGAGAAAAGCCAAACCGGCTGCCGCTAAACCCAAAATAAGGGCCAGCCACAATACACGGAATAAGCTGTTTTTTTCTCCCACGGTGTTTATCTCTTTAATTTGCCTGCCAGCGAGGCGATTTGTTGCCACCCGCTGCTTATAATGCCTGAAAATGAAAACTTCATGTGTTTACCCAAAAAGCTGTAACCCAGCAATACTCCGCTGCCAAATGTAATTACCGAAATGCCCGCTACCGCAGCCACAGGGGCATTAGGAAACAGGTAGATGGCGGCAAAATCGCCTGCTATGTTTACAGCAAGCATAAGTATCACTTTTATCAGATTTAAACGGGGTTGATTCACCACATCTAAACCAATACCGCTATACCTTTCAAGCGGAAGGAAAGCAGCATAAACAGCAAAAAAACGCAGTACCGAGGACGACTCGCGAAAGCCTTCTCCACCCAGCAAAATCACTAAAGGTTCAGCAAAAATAAAGCATAACAATGCTACGGGTATTATGCCCAACCACAATACGCCTGCACTTTTGTGAAACTCATTGGTCAGTTCCTCTTCCTTGCCATGGCTGTGCAATCCTGCCAGTATGGGCAGTCGCGTAATACTGATGGCACTTATCGGCATTTCAAAAATTTGCAACAAACGCTGGGGAATATTATAAATACTCACCGCCACAGGCCCCAGCAGCAGCCCTAAAATGTAAGTATCGCTGCTGCGTAACAGGTTTGAAACCAGTAGGGTAAGCATGCTATACTTGCCAAAACTGAATAGTTTTTGGCGGGTAGGTTTATCTCCTTTACTAAAATCAGTAATGCGGCTCCAGCCAAGAATAAGTGTAAGTAACGATGTAGCTAACTGGCTGATGACAAAGCCCCAAAAAATATAATCAATCCCCAAATTGAGGCTGAAATTGGCAATGTTGAAACCTAAAAACAAAGCTTGGTTAAGAATACGTACCCATTGTACTTTTTTAAATTGCTGCGAAGCATTTAAAAACCAGGTAGCAAGGTTGTGGGGCAAGGTGATAACGGCCAATAGCCAGAACCACTGTACAAAAAAGCCCATATCAAGACTTGCAAACCAACCGTAAAAGGCAACCCCCGGTAACGTGAACACTGCAACGGCAATTGCGGTAAACAATACACACAATTGCCAAGCCGCACCGGCTATGGTTTGCTGCTCGCCTTGTGTTTTGGCACCGGCCATGTTACGGATAACGGGATTTAGAATTAGTCCCGAACGGATTACATCAAAAAGAGTAAAGGTGGTGATAAAAACCAGCCAGCTTCCCAAGTCATTCTTGCTAAGCGTGCGGGCTTGTATAGCAAGTGTACCAATTCCCAATACAGCACCCATTCCATTGCCTGCCAGCGATGCAAATGCATTGCTTTGCATAATATGTTTTAGCCGTTGCCACATGGGTATTTGTTTGGGATTATATAGCCCCTCTGCTTAAAATCCGTTTAATAATGCGTCTAAGTGGTGAGCGGTGTTTGGGTATCTCGCCATAAACACTTTCAAGCATTTCAGGAGTAACGCGGTTTAGCACCAGCATCACTTTATTTTTTGCAGCCTTTTCATATAAGCCTACTACGCGTTCGTGGGCAGTTGTCCATGAGCGTTCGGCATTCATCACCAATAATGAAACGTGGGCTTGTGCCACTAAATCATACGGTACGGTGTTGTGAGAGAGGAAGGGAATTTCTAAAAACACATACCCAAACTCAAAACTGTTATAGCCTTTTCCTGCAAGTAATGCCTGTATGCCATCGGTTGCAAAAAAGCCGCCGTTAACCTCGTAAGGTATGGCCACAACGCGTTCATCAAGTTCTATCGAGCCTAACGGAGAAGTTTCAGGGTACAAATACAACACCTTATTTCCTATTTGGGCAAAGCGGTTGGCAATACGCTGATTCAGCCATGTTTTTCCATCGCCTTGGCGGGCACTAAATGTATTTATTTGGTAATAGGTACTTTTCTTTTCGGCTTCTTTTAAAGCAATGGTGATACTGGTAATCAGTTGCTCGGTAAGCGATTGCTCTACCTGCTCTACTATTACTTTCGACTTTACCTTACGCAAGGCAGGCAATGCCCCTGCAAGAGTAAGCCCTGATGATTTAACCGCTTTTTCAGGAGTTCGTACAGCTTGGTCTAAAATTTCCTGAGCCACAAACAACGCCAATAACAATACCGCACCCGCAATAAACGATGCGATAATCATTATCATACGTTTAGACGCTTGGGGAGTAAGCGGATAAAACGGCTCGTCCATAATGGTAAGCGAGTTAGCCATTTCAAGGTTTTGCTGGCGCAGGTTGGCAAGGTTTAAACCGTGCAGGATTGACAGGTATTCTTTTTCAGTTACATCCACATTACGCTCAAGACGGGTAACTTCTGAGCCTAAAGGTGCAAACTCGTCATAAATCTGGTCGTATTCTTTCAAGCGTTTTTCAAACACCGTAATCCTTGCCGAAGATTCTTCGTACTCGATTACTTTGTTCAGCCATTCGCCCAATAACTCTTGTTGAGGTACGCTTTCTACTGTATTGTTCAGTTTGTAATACTGTTTGGCAAGCTGGCGCATCTCTTCTTGTAGAGTCTCTACCTCGTACTCAAGCTCCTCAATAAGTTCAGGAGCTTCGCCATATACTTTAGCATTGGCCAGTTTACGGTTGGCAATTGCCAATTCTTGCCGTTTAGTCAATAAGTCTTTGTAATTACCTACCACAATCTCACGGTCGTCAAGCTTTTTCTCTAAACGCTCCAATGCCGCTTTTGATGCACCAAAATGCATGACTTCTTTGTAGTAATCAGTAGTCATGTGCTCCTTACTTTCAGCAATATATTTTGATTGTTCGTGGTAGTTGATAATACGGTTTTGCACCCCGAAGTTTTTCAAACGGTCTTCGGCAGCACGCAAATCAACCAAAGCGCGGCGCAACTGTTCTTCAAAATAGCGTATTACGTTTTGGTTTTCAGAACCTTTTACAGAGCGATAGCGGTGCTTGGCAACTATGGTTAAAAAACGTAATGTATACATACACACAGCTTGGTCATCAGCCCTAAAGGCCATTTCAAGCATATCGCTGTTCATTTTGCGCATTACCGTCAAACGACCAAGAATACTGTGTACCGAATAATGCGAAGTACCTGAGTTGATGATATCAGCTATTGGGTTACGGCTGGCAGATGAGCGAATACGTTCAATGCGTGCAAACGTAGAATCAATATTACCAGGCACTACAAGTACCTTCCGAAGCGAATCCGATACTAACTCTTGCAGCTTTTTAAAACTCTTTTCGTTAATAATGGTTACATCAGGCTTGTTTTGCAACAAGTGCAGCGCCAACATTTTCATGCCCACCTCTTCAAGAGTTTCTCTTGATTTTATGGTGGTGATAAGGTTATCAAAGGCCGTATTTACCGCAAAGTAATCCATACGGTTTTCGCCACCATCGGTGATGTTAACACCTGAAGCGATACCCGTATAAAGTATGGTGGATGAAATGTATTCTTTGCTAAGGTTTTTTGTTAGGTAAAACACCAAACCTGCTAATAATCCCGGGAATATGATGAGCCACGGGAGCCTCTTTATCACTAATCTTACAAATCCGAGCAGCGTCATCTTCTAATTTTTGTTGGGCGTAGTTGGGGTAGGGGTAGTAGTTGCAGGTTTCTTTTTAAGGTATTTCATTTCCACTCCCACCAAGGTTTCAAAATCAAAAAATGCGCGTAAAAAGTTGGCTCTTTCCTGCTCAACGTTGTTTTGCGCAATGGCATAAATATTCTTTACACGGGCATATTCCGTGGTGTTTATTTTTCCTTCAGCCAACTCAATCTCTGCTACCTGTGCTGATAAAAACGATGATTGGGCATCCTCGTTACGAACAGTAAGTTTACGTTGGGCTTCAATCATGTTCACATACACCCTCAAAATCTCCCTGCGAAGTTCTAACTCAATTTGGTCTCTACGGTGTGTGGCGGCTTCAATAAGGGCGCGCAACGTTTTATTTTTTTGGTTTTGCCCAAACAAGGTTGAAAAAGGCAACGATATGTTTATCCCCGCCCTGTAACCGTTTGATAACTGCGAGTTATCTACCGGAGTAGAGCCCGTGATTATCATGGTTTGGTTACCCACCGCATAGTTGTAGAAGCCGCTGAAACCCTGAAAGAACAGCATACGGTTATACCTGTAATCGTGCACTTTGGATTTTATCATCGACGATTCATACTTAATATTGGGCGAGTTTGAGTAAGCAATCTGCAATATAGTATCTAACGGCAACAATTGCTGGCTAATATCAACATCCAAATTGAAGATAAGCGTGTCTCTTTTTATCGTATCGATGGGATCGTTCAGCAAGAACCCCGTTTCGTTAAGGGATGACTGTGCTTTTAGGTTAATTATCACTGTTATTGCTAATGCTAAGGCTAGCAGTGATTTATAAATGTTTTGTGTGCGATTAGAAATGTTGCCGTGCGACATTTTTTTAAAAATTAACCTGTTAACAAGTAGTAGCGAAGCCCGAAATAACTAATTTAGTCGCTGAACATATTAACAAATTATTAGTACTATGGGGAGTGCGTATAATGTAAAGGACAGGGATTTTGTGTTTGTAGGCTTACAACCGTGGGATTTGCCGATTGGAAGCAATTGCAAAAACATTGCCTTGGAGGTGAGTAAAAATAATAGGGTTATTTATGTGAACTCACCGCTTGACAGAAACACTTTACTGAACAGAAAGGACGACCCTCAGGTAAAAAAACGACTTGCTGTGATGGCGGGGCATGAACCGCAACTGCAAAAGGTGGGGGATAATATCTGGCAGTTTTTTCCCAATTGCAGGTTAGAATCTATTAACCGTTTGCCAGATGGTTTTTTGTTCGATTTTTTTAACAAACGCAATAACCGCAGGTTTGCCGGTGAAATTAAGAAAGCCATAGCAGAGCTTGATTTTAAAGACTTTGCACTGTTTAATGATAGCGATATGTTTCGCAGTTTTTACCTCAAAGAACTGCTACAACCCACGCAATATATTTACTACACGCGCGATAATTTGCTGGCCGTAGATTATTGGAAACGCCACGGTTTGCGCATTGAGCCCGCCTTAATGCAAAAAGCCGATTTGGTAACTGCAAACTCCGTGTATTTGGCACGTGTGGCACAAAAGCACAACCCCAAAAGCTATTATGTTGGACAAGGGTGTGAGACTGAACAATTCAGCGCAGAGATAACTCACGCAGAGCCTCAAGACATTCAACACATCAACCGTCCCCGCGTTGGATATATAGGGGCATTGTACGGCCTTAGGCTGGATGTAAAATTGCTTGAAAACATTGCCCGCCAGCGTCCGCAATGGAATCTGGTGCTAGTAGGGCCAGAGGATGATGCATTTAAAAACAGTGCATTACACCAATTAGCCAACGTATTTTTCACAGGCCCTAAAAAGCCCGACGAACTGCCTGCCTACCTTTCGAGTTTTGATGTGGCTTTGAACCCGCAAATACTTAACGAAGTAACTATTGGTAACTATCCCCGCAAAATTGATGAATACCTTGCAATGGGCAAACCCACGGTGGCTACCAAAACAGAGGCAATGGAGATTTTTGAAGGTTATGTGTATTTGGCAGAAAGCGAAGCCGATTATCTTACCATGATTGAGCAGGCACTAAACGAAACGGATACCTTGCTGAAACAAAAACGGATAACCTATGCGCTATCGCATACGTGGGAAAACAGCGTTGCCGAAATTTATAAGGCCATGGGCAAATAAGCCCAATTATCATGTAGAACAAATTACCAAAAAACACTTGTTTATAATTTAACAGATAAACAATAATTTTGGGTGAGTTTTACAAAAAACCTATTAACCAATAACTATACAATGCTACAAGCAAAAGCTATTGATGTATTGCTTTCATTGGCCTTTATCTACATGCTGTTCAGCATAGCAGTTTCAGGTATTTATGAGCTTTACCAATCTTTGTACAATCGCAGGGGAAGATTCTTAAAAAAGGTACTTACCGATGTACTGAACGACCCGCACAACAACAACTTTGCAGATGAACTATACCGACACCCGTTGGTAGATAGTGTAAAAGAAACCCGCAAAGTGTTTCCCTCAGGTCTTAGCTCAAATCACTTTGCTGTGGCCATTACCGATATCCTTCAATACCGTTCGCGAAATAAATCGTTGCGGTTCAACCATGAAACGAAGAAATACGATGTATTGGAGGATGCCATATACGATACCCTTTCACCTTTTGAGAAGCTTAAAAACGGTATTGAAACGCTGAATGATGGGCCTTTTAAGCGGATTGCCGAAACATGGATATTTGATATTAGCGAAGGGCTGGATAAAAATTTGGCCATTGAAAAGGCAATTGCAAATATTGAGGGGTGGTTTAATACCTACATGGAGCGCACAGGCGGATGGTTTAAGAGAGACCTTAGAACCCGTATGATAGTATTAGGCACAGTGGTATCGGTGGTGTTTAATGTGAACAGTATAATTTTAGTGGAGTATTTGTGGAAGGAAGATGCACAACGTGAGATAATTGTGCAAACAGCTATGAATTATGTAGAGACGACAGACAGTCTCAACAAAATACAAGCACTGGATACAGCATCAAATATTAGTCAGGATTCATTGGTTAAAAAGCATTTAGTGGCCGCAAAAGAAGCCGGTAAAATAATTGAAGAGTTAAATTTACCCTTGGGCTGGGAAAGCTTTTACGATTACAAAGAATCGTTTTTTGAAGTTAAAAATAAGGCCAACGAATCGTTTTGGGGTTATCTGAAATTTGGGTTGTTTGCGCTTTTAGGCTGGCTCTGTACAGGGTTTGCAATTTCATTCGGGGCCGATTTCTGGTACAACGCCCTTAAAAAACTAATCGATACCAAAAAAACACTTAAAGAATCCCGCAAATAATACCATAAACAATAACTAACCTATCATGGGCATATATAACTGTCATACACATATTTTTACATTAGCTTGTGTACCCAACCGCGCTATGGGTGTGCCATTAGCCAACTGGATTAGCGGCGACCGAGTGGGCAGAGCTATCGCAAAATTTGCAAATTGGGTAACTCCAAATTCTCCTAAGCGGTCATTAGGACGTTACCTCACCTTTGCTGAGATTGGTTTGTCGGCCACTCAAAAAAATGTATTTGATGATTTGCTGAGCGTATATAAAGAATGGGGTACGGTAAAGTTTGTAGTGTTGCCAATGGACATGGAGCAAATGGGAGCCGGCTTACCCAACAAAATATACCGCGACCAATTGAAGGAGATTATTGATATACGTAAAAACAACAGCGGGTATGCTGATATTTTACTACCCTTTTTGTTTGTAGACCCTAATAGATTTAGCAACGGTGATGCGGTGTTAAATTTTGTGAGGGATTATATTGAAGTGCACGGTTTTGTGGGGATAAAGCTATACCCTGCGGTGGGTTATTATCCGTTTGATGAAAAACTGGATAAAATGTACGGCTATGCCGAGCAGCACCAAATTCCCATTTTAACCCATTGTACCCAAGGACCTACTTATTATCGCGGTAATTTGGATAATAAACGTAATCCTCGTTTCAGGCCTGATTATCTGGACTTGAAATCTAAGGATAACGATGATTTTCAACGCAATTTTACCGACCCTCGTAATTACCGCTATGTATTGGATACGTTGGGATTCAGAAACCTTAAGATAAACTTGGCTCACTACGGCGGTGCCGATAGTATGCTGGGGAGGTCTAAAAAGAACAACGGCTGGTATCCTGAAATTAAACAATTAATGGCTGAGTTTCCCAATGTGTACACTGATATTTCGTACACGTTATACAATACCGACGATGATTTTGCTTTGTACAAAAAGCTGTTGGCTGATTTGAACGACCCCGCCATCGGCAATAAAATATTGTTTGGTACTGATTTTTACGTAACCACTCCCGCCAAGCCTGAAGACAAATTGCGCGATGAGTTTTACAGCTTTTTGGTAAAAAATAACAGCGAACCGATTTTTGATAAAATCACCCAAACTGTACCTCAAACATACCTCACCTCAGATTTTTACGTAGCTGATTGAGGTAGCATTATGCTGGCGGCCAAGTTTTTTCAACAGTTTTATATGTGATAGTACTCCGCCCAAGAAAGTGGTTTTGTTGGGGGTAATGCCATTGGAGTATAAGTGCCTGTATATTATCCTACTTATTTCGGGGTAATGAACGTGTGATACGTTAGGAAACAAGTGATGGGCAACATGGCAGTTAAATCCGCCAAAAACAAAATTTGCTACCGTATTACAAGCGTGAAAATCATTTGAGCTTTGAACTTGGTGCATTAACCATGATGAACTGGTGAGTACTTTTTCGTGTTCAGAAAAGTATTGGGTATTTTCAACATGGTGGGTGATAAGGAACGTAAACAGCAATAACCAAGAGGCGGCAAAGTGGAATAACAGGAAGGCAAGTGTAATTTGGCCTACTGTGAAGGGTGTAACCAGTAATGGTATGATAAAAATATAAGTCAGGTATAGTAGCTTACCTCCGAACAGTTTTACATACTCTTTAGTGCTGTGTTTTTTGAAAGTAAGATTTGCATGGTGCTTTTTGAAGAACAACACAAAATCTTTATAAAATACCCAGTACAGGGTATAGATTCCATACAATAACGGAGCGTAAATATGTTGAACCGAATGGTGATTTTTTGGTGACTCTGCAACCGACAGGTGCACAATACTACCTAGTTCAATATCAACATCGTACCCCTCAGTGTTAGGGTAATTATGATGAGAATGTGTGTGGCGTTTTTTCCATAAGTATCCGTTAATACCCACTAGCGTAAACAGAGATTCGTAAACAGCGTTATTAGCTGTTTTTGATTTTAATAGTGCACCGTGGGCGCAATCGTGTGCAAAGTTTAAGCCCAATAAAACCAATGAAATTCCTGTTACTGCATAAGAGATAAATAGGGTGGAGGTGGTTTCAGCGGTTATAATCCCGGCATAACCGATTATAAACAGCCCGACATACAAAAGAGCTTTTACAATCATTATCGGGGCATTACTTTTAGTTGTGTTAGCCATAAACAAACTAACTTCTGCAGTAATCGCCCTGAAGATTTTATCTTCATGCGGGTTTTTGGCAAAACGGGGTTTATTTATTTGTAGTTCCATTTCCCATTTTCTTTAAAAACCTGAAGTGAGATTGTAATGCTTTGTAGTAAGGCATTTCGATGTATTCAACACCGAATTCCTTGGCTGTTTCCCTGAAAATAGGAACAATTTTAAGGTAATGAACATGGCAAATGTTTGGCAATAGATGGTGTATGGCGTGCGCATTAAAGCCTCCCAATGTCCAATTAAGAAAAACACTTGATGAGTTATAATCGGCACTGGTTATCATTTGCAACTTAGGCCAACTCATATTTAAACGTCCGTTTTCATCGGGTTGAGGGTGTTCAACGTGGTCGGACAGGTGCGATACACCTAGTACCGAGGTAAAGATTACAGATACGATAAGGTGGTTTAGCAAAAACGCCCATAAAATATGTACCCATGTAAACGGCACTACCCATATCGGAAGGGCAATCATGAAAAATAAATAAACAAGTTTGAAGGTGAAGAGCTTAATAATTTCTTTCCGGGGAATTTTGATGGTAATTGTGCGACTACTGTAACCAATAGCCATAAGGGTTTCGCGGAATAAGAACCAATTAAGCGAATACAATAAATATAAGAACGGAGCGTATAAATGCTGGTATTTATGATACCCTTTTAAAGGTTGTGTATCCGTCATCCTTATAAGCGGATTATTGAGCACATCTATGTCGCTGCCTTCAATATTGGTATATAGGTGGTGCGATTCATTGTGGTATTTTTTCCAGATATAAGCATTGTTTCCTTGCAGGTTAAAACTAAGCTCAAATAAGAAATCGTTTAGTTTTTTATTTTTTACGGCAACCCCGTGTGCAGCGTCGTGTGATACATTAAATGCGGTGAGCAGCACAAATACTCCCATTAATAAATAGAATATGTAGAATGCTGCGAGCGAAGGGGATGCTAAGGTTAGAATGTAAAACAGTGCTACTAATCCAAAATATAAACAAATTTTGAAAGCCATTAATGAACCACCCCTGTGTGATAAACCGTTGGCTTCAAAATAAGTATTTATCCGTTGCGTAAGAGCACTGTAAAATAAAGAACCTTCGTCTTTACTGAATTTTAATTTTTCCATAGGTTATGATGATTAACAACACAAACCTATGGCAGTTATAAGGAGTAGTTATGGCAATTACTGCTTACAGGTATTTTTAAATTTGCAATAAATGCAAATCTTACTTTAGGAAGCCTTCTAAGAAATCGCCGAGGAAGTAGGCTACAAGGGCGGCGATAGTGCCCAACACAAGGGTTTCTATGATACCTTTCTTTTTGCTGGTATGGTTTACAATGGACTTTAAGTACCCTACACTGATAAACCCGAAAGCGGTTAACCCTGCCGACCAAATGAAAGCTTTTTGGCCTAAATCAAGCATCAACAAATAGTCCAGTACATATACCATAATGGGGACAAACCCCACTATTACAAACGAAATAAAGGTCATTAACCCTGATTGAATAGGGGCTTTACTGCTTTCAAACATTTCCAGCTCCTCTTTCATCATCACATCCACCCAGCGGTCTTTATCGGCAGTAATTACCTCAATAGCTTTTTCAAGCAACTCGCCTTCAAATCCTTTGGCAATGTATATCTCACGTATTTCTTCAATCTCCTTTTCGCGGTAGTTTTCAATTTCCCAATACTCGTGGCGTTTGTGCTTTTCGTAGTTATCCTGCTCGGCCTTCGCACTTAGGTAACTACCCACACTCATTGCAAAACCGTCGGCAAACAGGTTGGCAAAACCCAAAATCAAAATCACATCACTGCCCAAACCGGCACCGGCAGCACCTGCCACAACGGCAAAGGTTGTGACACAACCGTCGATACCGCCATAAACAAACTCGCCCAAGTAGCCTTGATACTTACTTAGCGGGTTTTTACCGTGATGTATATTGGTTTCGGTGGGTTTGGGGCTCATAATCTGCGTGCAAAATAATTGCAATTTATGTTAACACATTGTGAAATTAGGAATAAACTAACACGCTGCCTTATTATGGCATAAGCATTGCGACAATTTGCCCATAAATTTTAAGAGATATAGATGAAGCCTCCCAAGAAATGGAAAATGGCCATATTAATATGGATTGCCATTTACCCTATCATCACCCTGATGTTTACCTTTTTAGGTCCTGTTTTTATGCAAATTAACCCGTTGCCGTTGCGTACACTGCTGATAACTGCTATAGTAGTACCGTTGATGGTTTTTGTGGCGATACCCTTGCTGCAAAAGCTAATGGCAAAATGGTTGTACAAATAAGGCTTAGCCTTCTTCGTCAATCATTTCATCAATCGCCTTTTGATATTCGGCAGCCTTTTCGGGGTATTTAGCCATTAGGCGCACATACACATCCATAGCGCGCTCCACAAGGTTTTGGCTGCGGTATATTTTTGCCAATGTTTCAGTTGCCAAATCATCGTTCATGGTATCGCTTTCTTTTGATTTGATAAGCGGGTTGAAGAACTCAGTTTTTGGGCGGGATATTGTTGGGTTGATGGCTATAAAACGGCTGATGATGTCATCAACGTTAGATTTTTTTACGGGTTCAGCAGGAGTAGGGGCAGGCGTCTCAACGGCAAGGATTACCGGTGGTGTGGTAACAGGTGCCTCCACAGGTACAGTTGGTGCAGGTATTACATCATTTACAACTGGGACGCTTGTTTCTTTCGCCTGCTTTTCAGGAGTGTGTTTTTTAAGTTGTTCA
This sequence comes from Bacteroidota bacterium, assembly GCA_008933805.1. NCBI lineage: Bacteria > Pseudomonadati > Bacteroidota > Bacteroidota bacterium. Next base: position 123,774 of record WBUH01000003.1, on the reverse strand, counting down.
AGCCACTCAAAAAAAGTACCCTGTGTTATCAACACACTGGCCTCTTGAGTTTCTTCAGCTTCAGGGATTTCAACCGGAGCGGGAGTTTCGCTGATAGGGGGTGATAGTTTAAATGCAATGGGTTGCATTTCTTCCACAGGAGCTTGTAGTTCTTCTTCAGGTTCCGGTTGGGCGGTTATTTCAGGCTCAAAAGCAGCTGTGTAGGTTTCACTTTCCAACTCGGCTACCTTTTCAGCAATGTCTAAAACAAAATCTTCTTCCGTATTGTATAAATCAGCCTCGGCTACCACCTCGTCATGCTGGGTAGCAATGGTATCCAGCATAGTAAGTTCAAAACTCTCTTCTGAGGTATCTACAGATGGCGAAGGAACAATTACACCGTCGCCGTCATTATCCAAGTGGTCGGCTACCTGTAATTCAAACTCTTCTTCGGCAGTATCATCTCCCCATGTTGTTATGCTTACAGGTTCGGCAGCAACAGTGGGTGTTATTTCAAAGTGTTCAAAATCGGCATTCTTGTTTTCTTCAGAAGCAGCACCCAAAAACTCATCGTATGCTGATGCCATTTTTTCGGCCTCTTCGTTTTGTGGCTCGGGTTCTATTTCAATAGCTTGAATAGCCGGTTCAGCTTCAACAGCCATCGCTATAGGCTCTTCTGCTACCACAACAGGTTCTGTTTGGGGTAATGATTCAACTGCAGCAACCGTCTCAACTACTTGTGGTTGTTGGGGTGCTGTTTGTTCAACTTGTTTTATTAAATCAGCAGCATCGGCCTCGTCAATATTCACTAGTTTATACAACAAGCTGCGGTCGCCGGCTTGCATGGCAGCTTGTGGCAATACCTCGGCAAAGCGGTCGCTTTTTTGGTTGTGCAGGCTACGAGCCAACAATAACCAAGCGTTGTTGAAATAGGGATATTCTTTTATCAGTCCGCGCAGTTCGGTTTCAGCATTTGCATCCAATTCAAACGGCTTACGCAGGTACGAGGAGATTTTTTGAGGGCTTACCAATTTATTACAGCTTTGTTAAATACATCTTGCACCATCATATCAATTACCGTTTCGTTCAAAGTACGTTCGCGGGACGAGAAGTTGATGGATGCATCAAAATCGGTGAAGTTTTGAAACACCTGCTCAAAATTAAATTTTTCCTCGGTTTTGTTGGTAAATTTTATGTTTGATTTCACCGTCAGCCTGTTTTGTGCTGCTTGGGTAGTACCCTGCAAGGCCACAGGAGCAATGGCATAATCTATAATAGTACCGCTAAGGTGCATATCGCCGCCGGCATCTACCAGTTTCAATGTAGTTTCACGTAAAAACTTGTCTTTCAGTTTTTCTGTAAACACTTGGCTAAGTGAAGGCGAAACCAGCGACGCTTTGTTTTGTATAAAATCAATGCTGATGGTTTTGGCGGTGCCTATGTTAGCACCGCTAAAGGTGTACACTCCGCACGATTGAAATGCAGTAAGCGTGAAAAGAAGCACAAAAAACAAAGCAGGTATGCGCAAACGGCGGTATTTACTCAATATCATATTGCTTTATCTTTCTGTACAATGTTCGTTCCGAAATGCCTAATTCGTTGGCGGCTTTTTTACGGCGACCTTTATATTTTGTAAGGGCTTTGCTAATCATTTCCTTCTCTTTCTGCTCCAATGAAAGGCTTTCATCATCGCGGCTTGCATCGGTAGCTTCAATAAACACCTCGTTGTGCAATGCAGGGGCGGGGTTGCTTATCAGTACAGGCTGTGAAGGGCTGCTGTGATGGTGTACATTAATATCGTCAACCTCCAGTACGTTTTTAATCAGTTCGCTGTTGGTAGCCACAAAATCATTGCCGTTGCCCACGTTTTCAACCAAACCCAGCACTACTTTTTTCAAATCCATCACGTCCTTGCGCAAATCAAACAGCACTTTATAAAAAATATCGCGTTCGCTAAAGTTATTGTTACCGCTTTCACTTCCCGAGAGCATAGGGACTGTGCTTTCGCGGGGTAAGTAGCGCATCAGCGTGTTTCCGTCAATAACATTACCAGCTTCTAACACACTAAGCTGTTCTATAAGGTTACGCATTTGGCGGATATTGCCCGGCCAGCGGTAACTCATCAGCATTTGGCGACCTTCTGCGTCAAGCCTTAAGGGCTCGGTGCGGTATTTATCGGCAAATACATCGGCAAACTTTAAAAACAACAGGTAAATATCTTCTTTGCGGTCGCGCAAAGGGGGCACCTTAATAGGTACCGTAGAAAGACGATAGTACAAATCTTCACGGAAACGTCCGCGTTGGGTACCTTCTTGCAAATCGCGGTTGGTTGCAGCCACCACACGGACGTCGGTTTTTTGTACTTTGGATGAGCCTACTTTAATAAACTCACCGCTTTCTAAAACGCGCAGCAAGCGGGCTTGGGTTTCAAGAGGCAGTTCTCCTACCTCGTCCAAAAATATAGTGCCGCCGTTTACGGTTTCAAAGTAGCCCTTGCGGGTATCGTGCGCGCCTGTAAAGGCTCCTTTTTCGTGACCGAAAAGTTCACTATCGATGGTTCCTTCGGGTATTGCACCGCAGTTTACGGCAATAAAAGGCCCGTGTTTACGGTTGCTAAGGTGGTGTATAATTTTCGAAAAAGCCTCTTTACCCACACCGCTTTCACCGTTTATCAGCACGGTAATATCAGTGGGAGACACTTTTACGGCAGTTTCTAAGGCGATATTAAGCATAGGCGAGTTGCCTATGATTTCAAACCGCTGTTTTACGGATTGTATGTCCATTACTCAGGTTAGATTTCAAAATTAAGATAATCGCGACAGAATGTCATGCTTTCGGAAAATTTTTCACTCTTAAGTGTTGATGCTAAAGGGTAAAAAAGTGTTCAGGCCTTTGTCTGTGCATAGTTTACCCCTTATATTAACCATATTTATACCAAAATTGTTAATCTTAAAGTTGTAACATTGTTTTGTCAATTAAATTTATACAATACACATGCAACCTTCTGTTTTAAAGCGTACTGAAGAATACAAAGCTGCTTATGCCGAATGGAAGGCCGGAGACCGGCGCAAACAATTGCTAAATGTATTTAAAGAGATATACGAATCGTCGTTTTTTGGCCAGGGAGATGCGCGGTGTGATATTATCCGTCAACCGCAGTATAGCATGATGGTACTGCATTATGGTGATGATTTTTTTGATGGTGACTTTACTTACTTAATGGATTTGATGCAGGAAACGTTGATTGCCGAGGGTTACTTTAATTACATGAGCGACCAAAAGCAACAAACGCTGGACGGCGGGGTAAAGCAAACCATTGACCGACATTACCTGAAGCCCGCTACTATTTTTGAAACAACGGACATAAGCAAACTTGACCGTTTGTATGGAAATGTTACGATTGAAACATTTTATGAAGACAACGAGGCCAAACTACTTAAACTTACTTGCAATTATTATAGCGAACGCCAATCTATCAAAGAGAAGGGAATTGATAAGTTGATGGAAGTGATTTTGAAAAGTTTGTGATATGAGTTAGCCCTCAAAAACGACGGGTTTTATGTCCGCTTTCCAAAACGGTTTCCCATTCAATAAGATGTTTTTGCCACTAAGACGCCATGTTGGAAGACAACGGTTTATGCATCTTGATGACTTCGTGGTATGGAAATTTTCGTTACATTAACCCGAATATAAAATTCGGGTCTTTTATCTGCGAGCGTCCCGAATGGTTTTAAACCATTCGGGACGAGCTTTCTCAACAACGGCGGGTTTTATACCCGTCGAAATGTTCGTTGAAAATTAACGTTGTGCGGCAGGTTTCAACCTGCCGCTTATGAAATTACCTATTAGCTACGGACTTAAGTCCGTAGCTAATCGTAACAGCATGGGGTTTCAACCCCGTGCCATTGAACAGTAATTGCAAAAACAACAACAAATCAACATATTGCACCATGCCCTTGTTTGCAGATTTTTTGGCCTTGTTTTACCCCCAAGTATGCGCGGGTTGCAACGGCGAATTGCTGCAAGGCGAGGAGTTTGTTTGCATCAACTGTTTGCTATCGTTGCCCTATACGGGGTTTTCAAGGCAAACGCCTAATCCTGCCGAACAAGCCTTTTGGGGACGAGTGGAAATTGAAGCGGGCTCATCGTTTTTATATTTTCGAAAAGGCAATGCTACCCAAAAGATAATGCACCGCATAAAATATAAGGGCGAAAAGGAGCTTGCCGAATATATGGGGCGCTTGATGGGGCAAGAGCTACAAGCATCAAACAGGTTTAACGGGATTGAGGTGGTAATACCTGTGCCCATGCACGCAGCCAAACAACGCAAGCGGGGTTTTAACCAAAGCGAGTGGTTTGCCAAAGGACTTTCATCTATTACAGAAGCCCCAACCTTGACGGATGTATTGCTAAAGACCACGGCTACCGAAAGTCAAACCAAGAAGAGCCGTTGGCAACGTTGGGTAAATGCCGACGAAAAATACACCCTAATAAATCCGCAACACATCAGTGGTAAAAAAGTATTGCTGGTAGATGATACCCTTACTACAGGTGCCACTCTTGAGGCTTGTGCCCAAATGCTGTTGCAGGCAAACCCCAAAAGCATCAGCATTGCTACCATGGCATTTACACAATAAACCAAACATAGTTCGTTTATACCTGCGCAACAACCCGTCGGGTTTTTTTGTCGTCATTATATCAGAGGTATTTATTCATAAAGGAAATATGGTTAAAAAAGGGGCTATACTGTTATGCGCTGTTACAGCATTGCTTTATTCGTGCAAAAAAGACAATCCTCCCGCGGCTGCACAAAAGCCCGAAGGGTTTAGCCAAAAGGTGCTGGTTGAAAAATTTACCACCACCAGTTGCGGTAATTGCGGGCGTGCCGATTTGGACATTGAAGCATTTAAGAAGCAATACAATGGCAAAGTTATATCGGTGCATTACCACCTGCCCACAGGACAGTTTGGCGGGGATAGCATGGCTACGCTGGAGGGGCAAAACATAGCCGCGATGTTTGGGTTACTGGGTACTCCTTTTGCAGCCATCAACAGAAACCATTTACCCGGTGATACTACAAAGTTGTTGTTTGCAGGCGGTAACTGGGGCACACCCATTGCGGGTAATGTGGCATTGCAACCCGCTTGTGGTATTAGTGTTGATGCTTCTACCATCAACAACTCGATGATGGATGTTAAAGTAGGGGTGAAGTTTAGCCAAACTATTATCGAGCCGTTATCGCTTACGGTGTTGCTGCTTGAAGACAGTGTAACAGGCGATGAAGGCTACTGGCAAGCCAACTATTACAACACCGATGCTACCGTGCCCCAACTGTTTGGTCGCGGTCATCCCATAAAAAACTATGTACATAACGATGTGTACCGTGCAGCGATTAGTCCGTTTTGGGGGCAAGCAATTCCGGCAGGCAATACACTTGCAAACACCCAATACTCCGCTACTTTCAGCATTGATATTTCAGCCTACCGCAAGCCACATTTAAAGGTAGTGGCATTTATTCACGGGCAAGGCGACGCAATGAGACTGCATAAATACAAAGTATTGAATGCACAAGAAGTGCATGCAGGCAACGCACAACCCTTTTAAACCCTTCGGCTATTTTATCGTTAGGCAATAAAAACCCTTAAAAATTAGTTCATAAAGCATAATTTTGGCCTGTTTTGCAACTATTAAAACAACATAGCGGATGGATATTAGTATTGCTGTTTTTCGGCGTGGGAGTGCTTACTCCTTCGTGTAAGCGCGAGCAGTTTGATAACAACCCGTCCACCAAACTCAAATTTTCTACCGATACGGTAATGTTTGATACCGTGTTCACCATTTTGGGTGGCGGCCCTTTTCCCCGTTCGGTAAACAAGCGACTGATAGTTTATAATCCCAGTAAAAACGCTATTAAAACAACCATACGGTTGGCAGGCGGTAATGCATCGCCCTACCGTATTAATATTGATGGGGAACGCACTACCCAACTGAACGATTATGAAATTTTGGGCGGGGATAGCATCTACATTTTTGTAGAAGCGAGTATTGACCCCCGCAACGGTGGCGACCCTATTGTACGCGACTCGATAGAATTTATTACCAACGGCAATACCCAATACACCCAACTACGTGCCTTTGGGGTAGATGCCTACTACTTTAATAAAGTAACCAGTACCAACGATACCGCTTGGATGGATGCTACCAAACCCTACGTGATTTACGGATATTTTTGGATACCCCAAAACCGCAAGCTCACTATAGGGCCGGGTGTAAAGATATACTCTGATGTGGGGGCAGGTTTTATTATCGAAGGGACACTTGAGGTGAACGGAACCAAACAAAACCGTGTAGTGATGCAGGGTGCCCGTTTGGGTAAGGACTTTACGGATATTCCCGGTCAATGGTATGGGTTACATTTTATCACTACCAGTAGAAACAGCACCATTAAGTACACCGACATTGTTAACGGAACAGTCGGGGTGCGCAGCGATTCACTTTCAAACAATGCCAACCCGAAGGTAACCATCGAAAATACATTGATAAAAAACATGAGTGCCGTTGGAGTGCTTGCGTTTACTTCAAGGTTAAAAATGGTAAACACTTGCGTAGTTAACTGCGGTCAATACACTTTTGCAGGCGATTTGGGCGGAAACTACGAAATGTTACACTGTACGTTTGCCAACTACGGAGGGACATTTAGCCGTAAAGAAGAATCGTTTGCCATCAGCAATGCTGATTATAAAAACCAAGCAGGTAATGTTATCAGCATTAATCCGCTAACGGTAAACATACGTAACAGTATTATTTACGGCAGCTTGCGTGAAGAGTTTTTATTTGTGCGAGAAGGGCAAGGCAATGTAACAGCCACTTTCTTTGATAACTTTATAAAAACTGAGTTGTTGGGATGGGATGCAAGCAATACATTGAACAAAGACCCTAAGTTTAAGAACATTGCCGACCTTGATTTTAGTCTTGATACACTATCACCCGCAAAAGATAAAGCACCTTCACTTGGGATTTTGGATGATTTAGAAGGTAATCTTCGCAACGATGGAGCACCCGATGTAGGAGCTTACGAAAGAGTTGAATAACAAACTACCTTTATGAACAAGCATATAACAACCGTTTTTGTAATCGTTTCGTTGTTGGTTTCATCCTGCAACAGTTGCAGTAATAAGGCTGGACAAAAAGTAGGCGAAACCTTGGGTGAATTTACCGAAGGTGTGGGCAAAGGTGCTGAAACCGCTTTTGATATTGTGGTACAGCCATCTGCACAGCTAAAAGAAAAAGGACTTGGTATTGGTAAAGTACTGTTAAGCAGCGACACAGCCACTGCTAACCAAGGACACGATAACAAACTATCGGTGTATATGACGTTTGATAAGGATTTTGAAAGCGAAGTAGTGATAAAAATAACGGATGCCAAAGGGCTTGAAATGGGTCGCAGCAAGCTGGCCGTGAAAGCAAAGAAAGGGGATGCGGGTTACTACGACTTTATTTTTGACAAACGAACCAATATTGATAGCGACAGTAAGATAACGATTGAATGAGGACAAGTGTAAAGCAACTGTTTCTGCTGCTTGCAGCGGGATGTATAATCTTGGTAAATGCCTGCGGCGATAAGCAACCTGCCCAAAGCAAACTGGTGGGTATATGGCAAGGTACAGATTACAGCCATGATTTAAAGGATGTGCCTGCCATGTACGAACAGGGCGGCAAGGAAATGAACAAGAATACCCGTTACATTTTTAAAGACGACAGCACATTTACCGAAATACGGTTTACGTATGAAAGCACGGGTAAATGGTACTATAACGCCAACGATAAAAAACTCACCCTTGAGTTTACTAAAATGCAAGGCCCGCAAGAAATTAACAAGCCTGTGTATGAGGTGGTAACTCTTACCGATAAAGAATTGAAGCTTAAAAACAGCTTAAACGGACAAGGCTTCGAATACCTTACGTTTACTAAGAAGTAGTTCGCTGTCATGTTGAGCGTAGCGAAACATCTTATCCCAATTTGTAACTGAACAAAGCGAACAAAGATTCTTCACTATCGTTCAGAAGGACAGTTGGTCGTATCATGTTGAGCATAGCGAAACATCTTCGCTGAAATGCTTACTAATAACGGAATAATATAAGGTTCTTCGTTATCACTCAGAGGAACAAAGAAGAGCTTATTTTACCGTTAGGTACTTAAACTTAGCAATACCCATTTTTTGCAAGCGGTATTGTATAGAGGTAAGCAGTACTCCTAATCCGTAAATAGAACTGCGACGGAAGTTTATCGAAGAGGCTTCATCAAAATACTTAGTAGGGCAGGTAACCTCGGCAATATCAAACCCGGCCATAAAAATCTGAGCCGTCATTTGGTTATCGTACACAAAATCATCGCTGTTGGCCTCAATATCAATTTTCTTAAAAATCTCAGCACTAAACGCGCGGTAGCCTGTGTGGTATTCGCTCAGTTTTTGGTTTATCAGTACGTTTTGGAACAACGTAAGGCAACGGTTAAAGATGTACTTATATATCGGCATACCGCCTTTTAATGCGCCTTTACCCAAAATACGGCTGCCATATACTACGGGATATACCTCGTTGGCAATAATGCTGGCCATAGCAGTAATCAGTTTGGGGGTATATTGGTAGTCGGGGTGCAGCATAATAATAATATCAGCACCCAGCTCTAATGCCTTGGTATAGCAGGTTTTTTGGTTGCCGCCATATCCACGGTTTTTTGGGTGTTTAATTACGTGCTTAATACCTAATTCTCTGCCCTTTTCAGAGGTTTCATCTTTACTGGCATCATCTACCAATACCACCTCATCCACAATATCAAAAGGTATTTCGCGGTAGGTTTTCTCAAGGGTTAGGGCCGCATTGTATGCAGGCAGCACAATTACCAGTTTTTTTCCGTTTATCATGGCTAAATCGGGTGCAAAAATAAAAAACCCCGGCCATATAGCCGGGGCATAATTTTAAGTATCACAAAAAATCTTAGTGTACGGCAAAAATCGGGTAGATGGCAAGGTAGCAGAAAATGCCTGCAAAGTAGCCTATAAGCGCCAGCATGGTTATCTTTTTAAGATACCAAATAAAGTCGATTTTTTCCATACCCATAACGGCCACACCTGCGGCTGAACCTATAATAAGGCAGCTACCGCCTGTACCGGCTGCATAGGCCATAAATTCCCACATCTTGGCATCGGTAAGGTAGTATTTAACACCTTCAAACATAAAGTAGCCTTCAGTTACAGCACTTGGGTTTGCCAACGCCCATTGGAAGGCTTCGGGGTTAACAGCACCGGAGGCAAGCGGATACATACCCATTGATGCGGCTACCAATGGTACGTTATCTACCACCGATGAAAGCAAACCAATAGAGGTAACGATAATATTGGGGTCGCCAATGCTGTTATCCATCCATTTGGCAAGGTGTTCTAACACGTGGGTGGCTTCTAATGAGGCAATAGCCAGCAAAATACCCAAGAAAAACAAGATGCTTGAAGTATCAATACGGGTTAGTGCGTGCAAAGCAGTGTAAGGTTTCTTTTCTTCCTCGGTCTTATTAACGTGTAATAACTCTGATACTACCCAAATAACCCCTAAGCCGAATAACATACCTACGTAGGGAGGTAAATGCGTAACAGTTTTAAATACGGGAACAAACAACAGCAAACCAACCCCTAAAAAGAACATCAATACGCTGCCTTTCACTTCTTCTTGGTGTTCAGCCTCTTCGTAATCGTACTCGGCACGTTTAATATCTCCTTTCATCTTAAACGAAAGGAAGATAAGCGGTGCAATAAGGCAAACTAAGCTGGGTATAAAAAGGGTTTTAATAATATTACCCGAAGTAATTTGTCCGTCAATCCACAACATGGTAGTGGTTACGTCACCAATGGGCGACCACGCACCACCCGCGTTGGCAGCAATAATTACCATACAGGCAAAAAACTTACGTTGGTCTTTATCGTGTATCAGCCTGCGCAATAACGATACCATTACAATTGAGGTAGTTAGGTTATCAAGTACGGCAGATAAAAAGAAGGTGATGATGGATATAATCCAAAGCAGCTTGCGCGAATCTTTGGTTTTAATACGATTGGTAATGACCTTAAAACCTTGGTGGGCATCCACAATCTCAACAATGGTCATGGCACCTAGCAAAAAGAATAGAATCTCGCTGATAGAGCCTAAATGGTGGCTTAGTTCGTGTCCGATGCCGTGAGCATTTTCTTCTGATGTTCCGGTGAAAAGAACCCAAGCGGTCCATGTTAAAACCCCGATTAGAAGTGCAGGGGCTGTTTTATTAATTTTTAACGGGTGCTCAAAAGCTATGGCTAAGTAGCCGAGCACAAAAATAATCACGAGGGTTAATTCCATAAAGAGCAAATTTTCGCGTCGCAAATATAAAATTTACTCTTTTCCTACCGCCGCTAATTATATATTTCGCGCTAAGTACCTCATTACTTATTATTTATTTTTACAAAAAATTGAAAAATGCTACATTCTCTTATGCTAATAAGCCCGCTTTCGGCTGAAGCGCAAGCGGCACTTTCAGAGATAATTGAAGAGAAACCCTACAAACGCAACACCCATTTGCTAAAAATCGGCGGGGTTTCGCACTACATGTATTTTGTGAATGAAGGAGTAGCGAGGGTGTATTATGAGGTGAACGGGTTGGATGTAACGGACTATTTTGCCATCGACGGGCAATTTATAGGTGGGGTGGATAGCCTTTTTAGCGGGCGACCATCTAAAAAGGGGATACAACTGTTGGAAGATTCAACAGTGTTGCGGGTTAATTACCGGCAATTTGAGGAGTTGTGTACCCGTCATCACGATATTGAAAGGGTAGGAAGGAAGATGGCTATTTTTGCTTTTTTAGAGGGGCAGCAACGGATAGAAAGTATAAGATTTCATGAAGCAAAAGAAAGGTATGAGGTACTAAACCAAAAATATCCCGGTTTGATAAACCGCTGTCCGCTAAAATACATTGCTTCGTATCTGGGTATCACCCAAGTGAGCCTTAGCCGTATAAGGGCCTCGGCCGCTCAATAGTTTTTACCCCATAATACAAACAAAAAAAGCATCAGGAGTTCTCCTGATGCCTTGTTCTATTTCTTTAATTCAATTACTTGCTTAAACCTGCAAGGGTAGCTTTTACCGCTTCAAGGTTGGGCACATCGCCTGCACTTTCAAGCACTTCAGCATATTGTATAACGCCGGCTTTATCAACTACAAACGCTGAACGTTTAGATACACCGCGCATACCCAATACAAAAGTTTCGTATATACTGCCGTAAGCAGTTGACGCTTCTTTATTGAAGTCAGAAAGCACATTAAAGTTAAAATGCTGTTCTTCTTTAAACTTGGCAAGCGTGTGTGGGGTATCTACCGATATAGCCAAAACCTCAGCATCTAAGCGTTGGTAGTTGGCAATATCATCGCGTACGCCGCAAAGCTCAGCCGTACATGTACTGGTAAATGCCAGCGGGAAAAACAGAATTACCACGTTTTTTCCTTTAAAATCCGCCAAAGAAATTTCTTTCTTTTCAGAGTTATACAAAGTAAATGCAGGGGCAATGTCGCCAATTTTTAATGTATTCATGATGTTATAACAATTGTTCTTCTTTGATGTTTACAGGCTGCAAAGATTTTGCATCCATTTGTTGCCTCATTTGTGCGGAGGTAAGCGTACTACCGTCGTGACTCCATCCCGGCGGGCCAAACACGTACATAAGCTTATCTTTTAGTGATACGGGTTTCTTCACGTCAGCCCATATTTTGCTCCATTCTCCCATTACCACACGGGGCAAAAAGAAGGTATCCAGCTTAGTAGTAAGGCCAAACTCAACTTCTTCATTTTCCTCAGCATAAGTACCAAAAATCTTATCCCATATAATCAGCACTTGTCCCATGTTTTTATCAAGGTATTGCGGGTTGCTGCCGTGGTGTACACGATGGTGAGAAGGGGTAACAAATATCTGTTCGTACCAGCCCAGTTTACCCACCAGTTTGGTGTGCACAAAAAAGGCATACGCTTGGTTTACGGCGTAGATAAACATTACTTCTTGACCCGTAAAACCCAAAAGGCCGCAAGGCAAAAAGAACATATATCGGTACAGCGGTTGCAACACCGATGAACGCAAGGCTACTGAAAGATTAAATAAGTTGCTTGAGTGGTGGTTGGCGTGAACTGCCCAAAAGAAACGGCAATAATGCTCAACACGGTGTAGCCAGTAAAAGCAAAAGTCTTGTATCAAAAACACACCTACCCACCGTAGTACGGGGTTTTGTATGTGTATGAGTGCATAGTTTGCGGCTATGTAGTTAAGCACCCCAAAACATACGCCTATCATCAAAAAATCAAAACAAGCACCCAGTATGCCCAAGCCAAGATTGGTGAAAAAATCCTTTCCGCTATAAAGTCTGAGGTGATGAAAATGACTGTAAAGCAATTCGCCTAATATAAAGACAGCATACAGAGGGGTGGTGATATAGACGAGGTACTCACTCATAAACAGGCGCAAAAATAACTATATTGCGGATTAATCAAGAAGATATACACTGCAATATCAACTTCTAAACTATGAACTTGAGGAGAATATACATTACACTGTTTTTTGCATGCATTGCATTTGGCCTAAAAGCGCAAGGGGGCTGCCGTTTTCACGGCAATTGGGATTTACTTGTCTCACAAAAAAAATCGGGCGCAGCTAACAAATTTGAGGTGCGTAAATACAGCATTAACCTTGATATACGTAATACATCAACCAAAACCATTAAGGGATATACCGATGTAACCATCGTATCAAAAGAAAACGGACTTTCGACCATTAAACTTGATTTGTTGAAACTAACGGTAAACAAAATTTGGGCAGGTCCCGATTCTCTTACCTATTTATACAACGATACCGCACTATTGATTTCACTTAAAACCCCTTTAAACACCAACGACAGTCAAGTAGTGCGTGTTGAATACGAGGGCAAGCCCCAAACCGATAAAAAATGGGGAGGGTTTTATTTTTCAGGGGTATATGCGTTTAACCTTGGGGTAGGCTTTGATGCCAATCCCCATAATTTCGGGCGGGTGTGGTTTCCTTGTGTAGATGAGTTTACCAGTCGTTCGTTGTATGACTTTGTAATTACCACCGACGGTACCAACCGCGCCATGTGCAACGGCACATTGATAAACAGAACCGATAATTTTGACGGTAGCACAACTTGGTACTGGCAATTAAACACACCCATACCTACTTACCTAGCTTCGGTAGCTGTTGCCCCTTACGGGGTGATAGAAGATTCGTATGCGGCTTTATCAGGCCCAACGCCAATTACACTTGCTGCACATCCTAACGATACTGCTAAAATGAGAGCATCGTTCACCAATTTAAAAGGAGCATTTGAAGGATTTGAAAAATGGTACGGTCCACACCGTTTCGAAAGGGTAGGGTTTAATGCAGTACCTTTTAGTGGCGGCGCGATGGAACACGCAACCAATATTGCATACCCGCTGTTTGCCATTGACGGCACGCTGAGTCAGGAAACTTTGATGGCTCATGAGTTTGCCCACCATTGGTGGGGCGATAACACCACCTGCCGTACCCAAGAAGATATGTGGTTGAATGAGGGATGGGCATCGTACTCTGAGAAGTTGTTTTTAGAACACATATACGGCAAAAAACGATACAACGAGGCTATAATGGACAATCACTTTGAGGTATTGCGCCGTGCCCATTTAACCGACGGACAACCCTGGCCCGTAAGTGGTGTTCCCCATGCCTACACCTACGGTGACCACGTGTACAAGAAAGGAGCAAGTGTAGTGCATAGCTTACGCGGCTACATGGGCGATGCTGATTTTATGGCAGGTATCAAGGCATTTCAGAATGTTAAAAAACTATCAGATGTGAGCAGCGAGGATTTAAAAACCACATTGCAAGCACATACATCGGCCAACCTTACTGCGTTTTTTGATAATTGGGTATATACAGCCGGGTTCACAGCATTTTCAGCGTATATAACCAATACCGTGCAAAACGGCAGCAACTATACCTGCACTGCAAAAGTGAATCAGCAACTACGCTTTACCAATAAGTTGTACAAAGATGTGCCTTTGGTGGTATCCTTTATCAGTGATAAGGGCGATGTATATAATCTACCTATAAAACTAAACCTTGCCGATACCCAAGTGATAGCCACCATGCTCTTTGCCCCTAAAATGGTGGTTACCGACCGTGATGCAAGACTTAGCGATGCGGTTACTGAAAACGAGTATTGGGTGAAAAGTAACTCAGGGTATTATTTTAACGGCACGTTTTTGAATGTGGTTGTAAACGCAAATGCTTTGGCTGATAGCGCGTTGATGCGTGTTGAACACCACTGGACGGCTCCGGTAAGCGGAGCAATACCTTATCCTAACTTATATGCTTCGGGTAGCAGGTATTGGCGCATATCAGGCACATGGAGTGATACCTTGCTAAACGCAACAACAATATTGCAGTATGATGGCAGCACGCCCGGCGGATTTACGAGCGGCTGGCTGGATAATGACTTGATAAAAACCACTGAGGACAGTTTGGTATTGTTGTACCGTCCCGACCCAAGAAGCGCATGGTTTATATACCCTCACTACACAATCACAACGGGTAACAAATTGGATAAACGCGGAAATATTACCTTAAACGGAATTAAAAAAGGGGAGTACGTGTTTGCCATGTTTGATAAAACATTGGGTGGAATAACTAACCCTGAAGAAATAAAGGATGGTAAACTAAACATTTACCCAAACCCTACCGACGGGCAAGTGAAAATTGAGTTTGACGATGTGTACAACAAACAACAATTACTGATTACTGATAATGCAGGGCGTAAAGTTGAAGAAGTACACTTATACCCCGGCCAAAACTTTGTTGAAGTTGATACTGACGAGTGGGCAGCAGGCATTTACTACGTAAACTTAGGCAAACACCTAAGCAAGAAATTGGTGGTGAAGTAATGGCCAACTAAGAATATTCATATTAGCTCAATTGGGATGTAATACACTCTTTATGCTGCAAAGGCACGAAGACGCAAAACACTTGTAATGAGCCATCTTAGTGTCTTTGTAGCGAAATAAAAAGATGCCTTTTACAAAAGTCTTACGTCTTATTTGTTTAACGAATACTTTAGGTTCACACTCAATAGGTTATTGTACAAACCGAGGATAACCCGCGAAAACCCGTTATCAGTAAAGATGTTTCGGTTATCACCTTTTGCCAGTGATGATATAGTGTACTGCCACCGTAATTGGGCAGCCAGTTTTTTATTGATAGGGTAGGATAGTCCCAACAAAATACCTGTTTCAAAAGGTTTTAGTTTGGTTTTATAATCGCGTATTCCGGCAAAGTCTTCCACTTTTGCGCCTAATAAATAACCGCCCGTCAATCCAAACTGGCCGGTAAATTTTTTATAAGTAAACCCGCCGTACACAGGCACTTCAATATAATTCAGCTTAAATTTATCAAAGGCAAACGTAGCTGCAATATTGTTTTCGTCAATTTGGCGCAAAGCGCCCTTTTGGGTATATAAAAACTCAATCCCGGCCGACCATTTATCATTAAACGGGTAACTCACCCAAATACCGCCGTTAATACCCGCTTTGTGATAGCCAGAAAGCATATCGCCGTCTAACTGGCTCAGGTTTAGTCCGCCCGTAAAACCACCCTCAAATTTTTGAGCATTGGCGGCAAGCGCAACACATACAAACCATATAAGGGCACTTAGTTTTTTCATTTTTGTAAAAATTTCACACTGGCATCAATGTGTGGGTGCATATAGCTATCTTCTTCAATAAACGGAACCACCTTGCGATAGTTTTCATAAATTTTTTCAATAGTATCTGCTGATTTTAGCCCGCTTATTTTCTTACGCAAATCCAGTGCCTGCATAGCAGTAAACAGTTCAATACCTAAAACACGCTCTAAGTTTTGCACCACACGGTAGGCTTTGGTAGCCGCATTAGCACCCATGCTCACGTGGTCTTCTTGTCCGTTTGATGATACAATACTATCAACCGATGCAGGCGAGCAAAGTTGTTTGTTTTGGCTTACAATGCTTGCAGCAGTGTATTGCGGAATCATAAATCCTGAGTTGATACCGGGACGGGTTACCAAAAACGGTGGCAAATCACGCTGGCCGCTGATTAACAAATACGTACGGCGTTCGCTGATGCTGCCTAATTCGGCAAGGGCAATGGCAAGGTAATCCAGCACCAACGCCAATGGCTGCCCGTGAAAATTACCGCCAGAAATGATGGTATCATCTTCAGGGAAAGCAAGAGGGTTATCGGTAACAGAATTTATTTCAGTATGTACCACGTGCTTCACGTGCGAAATAGCATCCTTGCTGGCGCCGTGTACTTGCGGGATACAACGGAAAGAGTAAGGGTCTTGTACTGCTTTATCGGGTGAATTGGTGATAGCACTGTCTTTCAACAACTCATTAAAATAAGTAGACGTATGCAGGTGGCCGGCATGCGGGCGTACACGTGCAATGCGGCTATCAAATGCTTTCAAATTACCGTTGAATGCTTCAAACGAGGTGGCAGCAATTGTATCGGCCCACAGGGTAAGCATTTCGGTTTTTAGCAAGCACCATACCGCGTATGAACTCATAAACTGAGTACCGTTTATCAATGCAAGCCCTTCTTTGGCTTGTAGCTCAATATTGGGCTTGCCTACAATTTTATTGGCCTCGGCACCGGCTAACTTTTCACCTTTGTAATAAATCTGTCCTTCGCCCAACAGCGGCAGGCACAAATGAGCCAACGGAGCTAAATCGCCCGAAGCACCCAACGAGCCTTGTTGGTATACTACAGGGTAAATACCTGCATTGTAATAATCCAACAAACGCTGAACGGTTTCAAGCTGCACACCAGAGTGTCCGTAACTAAGGGATTGAGCTTTTAGCAACAACATCAGCTTCACAACGTCTTGAGGTACCTCATCGCCCGTTCCGCAGGCGTGTGACAGTAACAGGTTACGTTGCAAACGGCCTAACGAATCGGTATCAATATGTACGTTGTACAACGAGCCGAAACCGGTATTTATACCATATATAGGGCCACTATCACCTTTTACTTTATTATCAATAAAGGCACGGCAGTTGGCAATGCGTTGCTTACTTTTTTCAGATAATTCAACGGTTTCGCCGCTTAGTACCGCTTTGTATATCTCTTCTAAAGTGATAATGTCTTTGATTATATGGCCCACGTGTTTGTGTGTTTTATGTTTTTATTTATAAGTGTCCTTCGACAAGCTCAGGATGTCCTTCGACAAGCTCAGGATGTCCTTCGACAAGCTCAGGATGTCCTTCGACAAGCTCAGGATGTCCTTCGGCAAGCTCAGGATTTTCTTCAGCAAGCTCAGTTAATCCTGAGTCTGTCGAAGGAGTTAATCCCCGATTATCATATCGATAACACCGTCAATGTCTATACTTTGTTGGTTGCCTGTGTGCAGGTTTTTAAATGCCAATTGTCCGTTTTGCATTTCGCTTTCGCCAATAATCACCGCGTACGCTATTTGATTGGCGTTGGCAAAATCTAACTGCTTTTTAAGTTTTGCAGCACTTGGGTATACTTCTGTGTTTATGCCTGCTTTGCGGGCTTTGGCCGCCAGCGGCAAGGCATACGTAAGGGCTTCATCCGTCATGCAACAAAACAGTAACTGGGTAAAGGAGTTGGTTGTGTTGGGGAACAAATTAAGTTCTTCCATCACATCGTAAATCCTATCTGCACCAAACGATATTCCTACGCCCGACATACCTTTCAAACCAAAAATACCTGTAAGGTCGTCGTAGCGGCCACCACCCCCAATGCTGCCCATTTTCGCATCGTTTGCACTAACTTCAAAAATTGCCCCTGTGTAATAGTTAAGACCGCGGGCAAGTGTAAGGTCTATTTTCAGTTTACCGAAATCAAAACCGGTGGCTTGCAGGTAGGTGAAAACCGTTTCAAGTTCCTGTACGCCTTTTTTTCCCTCGCTGCCTTCGGCAAATAAGGTATTTAGGTAGGCAACCGTTTGGTGATTATCACCTTCAAACCCCACAATTTCAGCCGCTTTTTCTATTTGTTGTGACGAGAAACCACGGTCGGTTAATTCTGTTTTCACACCGTCCATACCAATTTTATCCAGCTTATCGATGGCTACTGTTAAATCGGTAAGTTTATTTTCAACACCTAATAATTGGGCAATACCCATCAGCACCTTACGGTTGTTTATTTTAATGGTAACGTTAACCCCAAGCTTTTCAAATGCCTCGGCGTATATCAATACCAAATCAGCTTCGTTTATCAGCGAATCAGACCCGATAATATCAGCATCGCATTGGTAAAACTCACGGTAGCGGCCTTTGCTGGGTCTATCACCGCGCCATACAGGCTGCATTTGGTAGCGGCGAAACGGGAACGAAAGCTTGCTTTGGTTCATCACCACAAAGCGGGCAAAAGGAACGGTAAGGTCGTATCTCAAGCCTTTTTCGGCAATCTTTGATACCAACTTGTTGCTGTTCTTTTCAGCCCATTGTGCATCATCTACCTTGCCG
Source organism: Bacteroidota bacterium (assembly GCA_008933805.1). Lineage (NCBI taxonomy): Bacteria > Pseudomonadati > Bacteroidota > Bacteroidota bacterium. Next base: position 105,208 of record WBUH01000003.1, on the reverse strand, counting down.
GCATAATCTCCTGAATTAAGGATTTTAAACAGCAGTTTATCCCCCTCGTCACCGTATTTACCTGTAAGGGTGCTTAGGTTTTCCATACTTGGAGTTTCAATGGGTTTAAAGCCATATTTTACAAACACACTTTCGATGGTGCTGAAAATATAACGGCGTTTAACCACCTCTGCGGGGCTAAAATCACGGGTTCCTGAGGGTATAGACGGTTTTTGCATGATGTGGCTGCAAAAGTAATCAATAATGTAAAAACGCTTTAGAACGTTTTTTAAAAGCACTACGTCTATGTCATCGTTAAATCATTCCTGTTTTTGTACTTTTACATAAATTTTAAAACACAACAGAATCCGTTTTCATTATGAAAAAAATATTACTAACCGTAGCTTCGGCTATCATGCTGTTTTCAGCTTGTAAAAAAGAGGATAACAAAACCAACCCTGAGCCAAATCCCGGCGGTAATGGTAACAGCAATCCCCCACAAGAAATTGTAGTACCTGAAACTAACGTTTCACTGGTAAACAAACTTACAGGTTCGCTATGTGGCCCTTGCGGCTCATGGGGCTGGCAAGGTTTTGAGCAAATAATGACCCTGAATGGCAAAAACGCTGTGTATATGGGTACATACAGCCAAAATTTTGTGGCACAATTGTTTATTACCCAAGTAGCTACGGATATGGATGCTATGTTTAGGAGCGAAGGTTACCCTACGTTTGTGGCTAACGGAACAGCTATGCTTGACCGTACAAATAACGTGAATATTGAAAGCGAACTTGATAAAGTGGATGCTGCTATTGCTGCTCACAGTGCATCACCTGTGTATGTAAACAGCGGTTTGAGGGTATCTGACAGTGCAAACATTATGACTGTTGAAACCCGCACCAAGTTTTTCCAAGAGGTAGGCGGCGATTTATACCTTGCTGTTTACTTAACTGAAGATAAAGTGAAAGGTTACCAAGCATCTCACGCTGACGGTGCAAACACTCAGCACCACCACGTGTTAAGGGCTGCCGGTAAATTGGACGGTTCAAGCAAAGCTGAGTCTTTCGGTTATAAAATCAATACTTCAAGCACTACTGCTGCAAACACCGTGTTGGATAACAAATTTACTTTTGATATCAGCGGTTACAACAAAGAAAACCTTGAAGCTACTGTGGTAGTTTGGCGTAAAGTGGGTGTACGTTATAAGTTCATCAACGCTTACAGCAACAAAATTAAATAATACGGCTATCGCTAAAAAATATGCAAAGGCGCAAAGGCTACAAGCTTTTGCGCCTTTTTTACTTTTATTACCTGTAGTAAGAATTAACTTTTAACTAAGGGGCTATTTTTGGCAACGATTTTGAATGTTAGGTGTATTTTTGACCAAATTTTTAAGTTTTGAATAAAGCTGCAAAGTTTTTCCCCTTCGTACTAATACTGATTGTTTACGTATTTGCCCTGTTTATTGATGTAATGGACGTTGATTCGTCTCAATACGCCGCAATGGCTAAAGAGATGATAGACAGGGACAGCTATCTACACATTACCGACCAAGGGCGTAACTATCTTGATAAACCCCCGCTTTTATTTTGGCTTTCAGCAGCTTCGTACCACATTTTCGGAGTGTCAACTGCGGCGTTTAAGCTGCCCTCAATGCTATTTGCCTTGCTGGCAATGGTATCGGTGTATGGTTTGGCAAAACTGTATTACAGCGAACGTGAAGCCTATTGGGCGGCATTGCTATTGGGTAGCACGCAGGCGTTTTTCTTAATGGTAAACGATGTGCGTACGGATTTGATGCTTACCGGCTCGGTGATTTTTGCGGTGTGGCAACTTGCTGCCTATATTGAGCATAGAAAAGTTTTGAATTTTGTATTGGGCTTTGTGGGTATTGGCCTTGCCATGCTTGCTAAAGGCCCTATAGGCATAGTGCTGCCAATAGCAGCCTTCGGTATTCACTTAGTGTTGCAGCGCGATTGGAAAACCATTTTTAACTGGCGTTGGTTGCTGGGTGTACCCATTGTTGCATTGGTGCTGTTGCCCATGTGTATCGGTTTGTATAATCAATACGATGCCAACCCTGCGGTGGATGTGAACGGGCACATAGGTGAATCAGGCTTGAAGTTTTACTTCTGGACCCAGAGTTTTGGCCGTATTACTGGCGAAAACGTATGGGATAATAATGCAGGGCCGTTTTTTCTTACTGAGTCAACCTTATGGGCATTTATGCCTTGGACTATCTGGCTGTTTGCCGCGTGGATAAACGGTTGGTATAAGGTAATCCGCTCAAAATTTAAGATTGAAAAAGGGCAGGAGGCCATCACCTTGGGTGGTTTTACCTTTGCGTTGTTAGCTCTTAGTAAATCAAGTTACCAACTGCCGCACTATATTTTTGTTGCCTACCCGTTTGCGGCCATTTTTGCTGCCCGTTGGGTAGTATGTGTGCTGCAAGAGGGTTTTCCTTGGGCAAAACATTTGGTAAAAGGTACCCAGCTACTTATTGCTGCCCTTGTGTGGGCGTTGATTGGCGTATTGTTTTATGTGTTTAAGCCTGAAAACATTTTGATACCTGTGCTTATGGCGGTTGGGCTTATTATGGTGTTGTACTACATAGGTAAGAACTACCAAAAAACTACATCGGTATTGCAGGTGGCGTTTATCAGCATCTGTTTGCTAAATATTACCATGAACCTGCATTTTTACCCGCAGCTAATGCGCTACCAAGCGTTTAGTATGGGCGGAAAATACATTGCCGAAAAAGCACCCGCTGAAAACATTACCCAAAAGAATTTTCTGATTTTTCCCATTGGCTCAGCGCATTCGCTTGATTTTTATACAGGCTGGAATGTAACCAGCGTTTGGTCTGAACAATATTTTAGCCGTTACAAGAACGGTGAAACAGTGTGGTTATACACTACCGACGAAGGGCTTGAACGCCTGAAAGTATTGCCCTACGAAATCACAGAGGAGTTGCATTTGCCGTATTATAAAACCACAGAACTACGGCCTGTGTTCCTTAATCCTGCAACCCGCGATAGTGTAGTAAAATCTCACCATATCGTGAAACTGAACATCCAAAAGCAGGAAACGATAGATTTCTCTATTTACGTACCTCAAGTAGATTAATATATTAAGGCAGGTTGAAACCTGCCGCTCTTTAATTACAAAGCGAAGCAGGACTTAAGTCCTGCTTCGCTTTGTAATTTTAACAGAACAGGATTTTAATCCTGTTTCTAAAAGCATTAAAAAACCCCGTCTGATTTCAGACGGGGTTTTGCTTAGTTTGGATTAAGTATTTTATACCTGTATGTATCGAGGTATTATTTAGTCACAACCATTTTACCGCTAACAGCGTATTTTCCGGTTGAGATGTTATACATGTACACACCGGCAGCAAGGCTATCAGTAGCCACTTTAACAGTGGTGTTACCGGGAGCTTGCTTGCCCAAATCTTGGGTAGCAACGGTTTGACCTAACAAGTTGGTAACAGTTAAAGTAACAGGGCTGGTTTCAGTCAAGAAAATTTCTACTTCACCGCCATTGCTGGTAGGGTTTGGATAGAAACCGTTGGTGATGTAAACGTTGGGTTGGTCAATCTCTTCAACGCTTACACCGGGGCCAAGACCAATTTGGTTGTTGATAATGGCTTGCACAGGGATAGAAGCATGAAGGATAACGTTGTTTACAGTTGGGTGAGAACCATCGCTTGAGTTGTTCTGAAGGTTGGTACCGGGTATTTCGTCGCGTTGCCAAATTACGTGCAATACGTTGTTTACAATAGTTTTACCAACACATCCGAAAACATCTTCGTAACCGTGTCCTTGGGTAATGTTTTGAGGATCGGCCCATGTGATACCACCATCAGTAGAGAAAGTGATAAACAAATCACGGTAGTTAGAAGTTTCGCGGGCTTCGTTAGAAGCATACAAATCACCTTCAAGAGGAGCTGAATACACGCAGAAAATACGGCCTTGGGCATCTACCATTGCGCTGGGCATAGTAGCCAATGAAGTATTACCATAGCGGGCAACTGAGATAAGGTCAACAGTACCCAAGCTGTCTTGCAAACGTGGCAAAGTGTTATTAGCACCCAATGAACGTGGAGTACCGTAAGCTACGGTTAGTTGTGTATCACCGTCCATATCCATCATACCGCCAATAATGCGTTTTACATTGTTTTGCTCGCCCCAGTACATAATACGGTTAGAAGCAGGGGTAAAGAATGAAGAGTCGGCACTTGGGTGGTTTTTACTAACTTCAGAGTATCCCCAAAATACGTGTGCATATCCGTTGTTATCCATTACAACATCAACAGAACCGTCGTTAGTAGGCACGTTAGAACCAATTACTTTATCGGTTTTGTATGGTGCGAAAGCAAACGTATCAACGATAATTTTAGTAAAAGTTTGTCCGTTGTCGGTACTTTTCCAAAGGGCAACATCACCGCCAAGATTGTCGGCAATTACAATAGCTACATTGTTACCGTTGGCATCAATAGCATATTGGTCGCCACCGCCACGCAAATAACGGCTGGTATCATAACCGGGTAGCATACTTAGTGCAGTGCTCCAAGTTTGACCGCCATCTGTACTGCGTGAATAAGTAGTTGGCAACAACATACCGTCAACACGAATGTTTGGAGGATCAGTAGAAGCTGCTGAGTCAGAGTAATTAGTAAGTACGTGGATGGTGTTACCGTTGTTATCTGCACGGTTCCAAATTGGCTTACCTCCTGCAATAGTTAGCACACGAGGACCGGTAGTCCAGTTGCTGCCGCCAATCGCATCGTTGGTCATTACGTGCAAACCGCCGCTGGTAGCAAAGTGAGAAATAACATACTCTTTGTTTCCGGGCAATACACCAATACTTGGCCAACCCAAACGCAGGTTGGTTTCGATACGGCTGGTTGGAGGGGCACCCCAAGCAGTGTTGTTGTGGTGGTTGTATGCACTACCACGCAAAGGGAATTCAGCTGTTCCGTCAGGAGAATACGTCCAAGCTACTGATACTTTACCATCAGCATGCACCAATACACGGTTACCAACAGAAGCATTGGTTTGCAAATCGTAATAGGTAAAACCTAATGTATCAAACTTATAGGGCAAATTGCCCGATTTACGCATAAAACCTTTAGAAGTAACAGGGTGTGCAGGTTTAAACGGCTCAACTTGAGTCGGAACAATCCCATTGGGATTTTGAGGAATCACCCCCGCTTCGATGTCGCTGCTTTGCTGCGCAAAAGCAAGAGCGGGCAGTGTTGTTAATAAGGCTAGTAAAATTCTTTTCATTGGTTAGAGGGTGTTTTTTAGGCAAATAAATAAGAAAAAACGACAAATGTTAATTATTTATTAATGAAAAATCTTTACAAGCATCTCCTTCATCAACTCACCGTCAGGGGTGCCCGAATTGTTTACCCCTTTTGATTTTAGGTCGAATTCGGATAGCGTAGCAAAAATCTTTTCAATCTTGATAGACGAGTAATTTTTGAAATAGTTGATATAGTCGTTGAAAAAGAACGGGTTAATACCCAAAGCACTGCTCACCTTTTCCTTACTCTTATCAGCCAGAAAATGAATTTTATACAGCTTACTAAAGAATGAATACAATTGGGGCAACACCACTACCAAGTTGGCATTTTGGTTTTTAGAGGCCGAAAAGTAATCTACAATTTCAATGGCTTTGGTAAAGTTGCGTTTGCCAATGGCATCCTGCAATTCAAACACGTTATAATCTTTGCTTATGCCAATGTTTTCCTCAACTTCTTTCTCAGTGATGTTTTTTACCGTACCACCTGCAAGGTTTAGCAACATCTTATCCAACTCGTTGGCAATTTTGCCCAAATCATTTCCTAATGATTGTGCCACCAACGCTTGGGCACGCTCGTTCATAGTGTAGCCTTTGCCGCGCAAATAATCAGTTACCCAAGCAGGCACTTGGTTCTCGTATAACTTGGCTGAGTCTAAAAATTCAAAGTTGGCAAGCAGTTTAGCCGTTTTGGTGCGCTTATCCAGTTTTTTACCCTTGTAGGCAAACACCAAAATAGTACTGCTTACGGGATTAGCAAGGTAACTTTCCAGCTTATCAAAGTCTTTCAGGTTTTGGGCTTCCTTCACAATAATCACCTGATAATCGCTCATCATCGGAAACCTGCGCGCGGCCATTACCACCGTCATCATATCGGTTTCTTTGCCGTAAAACACGGTTTGGTTAAAACCGCGTTCGCCTTCGTTCAGCACATTATCCTCTATGTAATCCGCTACCGCATCAATAAAATAGCTTTCTTCACCCTGCAAAAAATACACGGGTGAGAATTTGCGTGCTATTAACGAAGCCATTATTTTATCAAACGATGCAGATGCTGCTGTTGCCATTGTATTATTTGAAGTATTTTTGAAAAAGCGCTATGTATCAGTTAAACCTTCCCCCTTTTGAGTACAAGGTGAAAGCCGAGGCACAAAGAAAACTAATTTTTGATGAGGTGAGAAGGAAATATGTGGTGCTAACGCCCGAGGAATGGGTGCGCCAGCATATTATCCACTTTTTGGTAACAGATAAAAACGTACCCCCGCACCTTATTGGGGTTGAGAAGGGTATAAACGTATTGGGGCGTAGCCGCCGCGCCGATATTGTGGTGTTTGGGCGCAACGGCCAGCCCGCTTTATTGGTAGAGTGCAAAGCCCCTACGGTATCTATTAATGCAGCGGTTTTTACACAGGCTGCTGTGTACACTTACGGTTTTGGGATTGATTATATAATGGTGAGCAACGGTGTGAGCCATCACTACATTAAAATTGATAAGCAAAACAGCGCAGTAAAAGAGGTGGCCGAGTTGCCGCTATTTCCTTTTGGTTAAAAATCAACCGTAAACAGTTTTGCAAACTGTTTATCCTTGGTGCTTTGGGGCATATTCTTCATTATTCTGTCGCGTATCCATCCCAGCACAGGGTTTTGCCATTGGGCTACTTCACCCACCTTTCTTGATTGTAATGTAATATAACGGGTGCGCTCCAATCTGCGTTGCTCAAAATTTACAAAGGCATTTTGGTACACGGTGGTTTTCGCCATTTCATCGGCCAGTACTACAGCATCTTCAATAGCTTGGCAGGCACCTTGCCCTAAGTTGGGTGTTGTTGCATGGGCGGCATCACCAATCAGTAAAATGTTACCAAAGGCAAATTTATCAAGGGGTGCCAAATCAAGTATAGGCCCATAGATAAGCGCGTTATCTTCGGTGCGGTCAAGTATTTCTTTTATGGGGTGATGATAGCCCGCAAAGTGTTTGCGCAAATCATCAACGGTATAGTCGGCATAATGTTTACTGTCTTTTGGAGCGTTGGTGCAGGCATACCAATACAACAAGTTATTAGCAAGTGGAGTAATTCCAAAACGACCCATTGGGCCAAAGGTTTCAGAGGTTTCGCTCCAATCAAAACCTTTACTGTCAATTACTGCACGCCAGCACACATAGCCCGCATAGCGGGGTAGGCTGTGTGGTATCAACTGCCTGCGGATGGGGGAGTTTATCCCGTCAGCAACAATAAGGCATTGAGTAATGTGGCTACTGCCATCGGCAAATTGCAGGGTAATAACATTACCGTTTTGGGTAAAGCCTACCGCTCTTTTTGAAAGATTTATGGGGGTTTCGCCCAATTGTTCTAGCAAGGCACTGTGCAATGCTGCTCTGTGGATGGTAAAATTGTCTATGCCGTATTTTTTACCCAACTCTATGCTGTTGGTACTGTTTAGCATTATACCGCGATGGTTGTAAAACGAAAAGGCGGGCAATTTGCGACCTTTGGCAATAATAGCATCAGCAATGCCCAATTTATAAAAGGCTTGCATAGCGTTTGCCGCAAGGGCCAACCCTGCGCCTACGGGTTGAATTTTGGGTGCAGCCTCAAAAATCTCAATTTCTATCCCTTTTTGCTGTAATGCGATGGCTGTGGTAAGTCCTGCAATTCCTGCACCTAGTATGGTTGCTTTCATAATTTTATCGGATGGTTTTGTAGGTGCAAAGTTGAAGTTTAGCCACGCGGCAAGGTTTTACATATGTTAAAAAAATGGGAAACTGATTGTAACGGGGTTAAAACCCCATTCTTTCAAAATTACCGTCTGCAAATGGACTTAAGTCCATTTGCAGACGGTAATTGTAACAACGAGGGATTTCAATCCCTCGCAAGAGTTACCCTATTAATCAAAAAACTTCCACGAAATGCCCAGCCTGAATACCCTGCCGTGCATGGGTTGGTGGGGCATGGCGTAATACCTGCGGCCAAAGAAGCCTGCGGTTACGTGTTCCATTTTTGCCGATATGGTAAAATTGCGCACGTGCCCGTTGATGAACACATCAAACCACGGATAGTTACCGATATCCACCTTATTTTGAATGTAGAATTGCTTGGTTTCAGGGTCGAAAGTATTGGCCGTTACCTGTGAGTAATAGAAGAAATCAACCCCTATTTGAGCGTACATAGCCTTTTTAAACATATAGCCTTGGAAATAAAGCGAGTTCCAAGTTGAAAGGGCAGGTAGCCTCAATATGTCTTCGTTATTGGTAAACTGGGCGGTAATGTTGTTGTCTAAAAAGAACTTACCGGCCTGAAAGCGTTTTTTTAAGTTTACGGATGTGATGCTGATAGCCTTTGCCTCTTGCTTTGCAGTAAGTGTACTGTCAAAGTAGATATAGTTGTTTACCAATTGCTGTTTGAAAGTAAGGTGGTAGTTGTTTTTCAAACGTTTAGTGCGCAAGGTAGCCGAAAGCGTGTTTACAAAGGTTTTATCAAAATCGTTTATCCAATAGGCGTGATTACCTACAAAAAAGTATTGTGTGATTTGCGGGCGGTAGGCCTGAAACAATGCTCCGGCTTCAAGCACAAATGCACCAAAATTTATGTCCAAGCGACCTTTTAACTTATAATCAGCTTGGTTGTAGCCTGTCAACCAAAAACGCCCTTCGGCATTAAATTTAACAGCCGCAGGTATGTATGGATTTGAGAAAATGCTACCCCCAACGTAGGTATTGTTATAGCGTGCGTTGGTAGTAGTTTGCCATGCTATAAAGTGATAATCGTATCCGCCCGTAGCACTTAGCATTAACCAGCGTTTCACAGGCAAGGTATCACGCAGGTAGCCCATAAACGGGCCGTTACTAATAGTGATAGAATTACTGATTACGTTGTGCTGTATCGAGTCGAAAGTACGGTCATCATTCAGAAACGTGTACGGGTAATAAGTATTGGTGTCGTAGCTGTCGTCTCTATACAAATAACGGTTTCCTGTATAAGCAAACTGATGCGCTATTACATAAGTAGGTATCAGTGTTTGCTGTGTGTCCAGTTCATACGTCATGGCCTCGGGTTGGTAATACTTTACCTGTTTTTTAGGCCCCAAACGCAGCATATTTGTGATGCGGTAATCGTTGGTTTTAATATAGTTACGAACCTTATCAATATCGTCCCCCAAGCGTACGGGAAACTTGCTGAGGGCGGTTGAATTTTCAAACGCCGAATCGCTTTTCAGTCCGCCGTTTTCCTCATTACGTAAACGGTTCCAAGTCGCTGTAATAATCAGGTGGTAGCGTTCATCACGGCTGTGGTACCAGTTGAAAAAACGGGTATTGTAAACGCTGGTCCGCTGACGTAGCTGAAAACCGTCACTTTTAATACGGTTGTAATCAACGCCTATGTTCCAGTTGGGAAGTATGTTTTGGCTGTGTAATGTTTTAATCCCTATCAATTCACCTGCTCCTTGCGTGTACACCAAATCAGTATAAGCACGGCGCACCTTATACATATTTATGTTTTGGGGTGAGAATAGGTAATAGCTGTATGGCTGTTGTAAGCCCATATCTAAACCGCTTTCCCGTTCGGCATTAAATATGAGCGATTGTGCCGCTGACACAATGTTGCCCTGACTTAGAAAAGCAACTTCGTTTCTGAAAAGGGGGTGGTATTGCTGAAAACGTTGAGGTACGGTATCGGGGTGCTGCATGCTATCCACTGCATAAAACAGGTTTTGCATGGGCAGTATATTAATGGTTGAATACCGCTCTGTAAGCTGTGCGTTGGCTACAAGGCTAAAGCCCGTTGCTAATACTACTAAAAGGAATTTATACAAAATACGGGCGGTAGGTTGCGGCATTAATAACTTTTACGGTTTCAGTATTTTTTTGCAAATATTGCTAATTCTGCCCGTAATTGTTACAAAATATATGCCTGCCTTAGCCCCTTCGGGCATCTGCACCGATAAATTATTCAAACCCTCTTCAACTGTTTGTTGGCTGCGGTACACTTCAACGCCCAAAGCATCAGTAATAGTAACCGTTACCTCGCGTTCGTCGTGGTTTAATAAACTCACGCTAAGGTTATCACTGTTCAAAGGGTTGGGGTACACATTAAATGTTTCTACGCCCAATTCTTCTACAGATATGGTGGCGTCGGCCTTTAATACAAACAAACCGTTGGTTTGGTCTAAAGCCAGCACAATACCCGAAGGTAGGAACGGGTAAACCGACCAACAGCCGTAAAAACCGCGATATTGTCCTTCGTTGTTTTGTGGGTGGGTATCGTAATAAGCCACTACTTGAGGGTTTTTAGGGTTACGGATATCAAATACATATACACCGTCTTCGTAGTACGATACGTATAAGAAGTTTCCTTTGATATAGGGGTTGTGGGCGATAGCTCCGGGATTAGAGCGGAATACGGATTGGAAATCCATGTTGGCAAAGTTGTCAATCTCAAAAGCCTTGATACCTAAGCCGTGGTTTTCGTCCGTAAAAAATATATACTTTCCGTCGTCAGTAGTCCAAGAACTGTGGTTATAACCTTTTTCGGGGTAATCAGTGATGGCCGCCAAGTATTTTGGGTTAGCGGGGTTGCGCACATCAAAAATATACAGGCCGCTGGTTTCGCCTGAACAATAGGCGGTATCGTGGCGCACGTAGGTATCGTGGCAAAAGTTAAAAGCAGCAGTACCCCCAAAAATGGGCGGGGTAATGATACCTGCCAGCGTAGGGTTTTCAGGGTCGGCCAGTGATAATATTTGCGAAGCCCTGCGGGTACCGTTGCGGGTAGTAGCACTGTTGCAATACAACTTATCCCCCGACCTGAATATGGTATGACTGCGGTATAACAAAGAGTCGCTTTGATATACTTTATGTACCGAATCGGGCAGGTAGCTCATGTCAAATATTTGCAGCGCACCAACGTTAGCATCTTGCACAGCATAGCAGTAATGGCTGTAAGTATCATAATCGCGCCAAATTGAAAATCCTGAACGGCCTGCTTCGGCATCACATTTTATCGGAGTTGCAAACGGGTTGGTAACATCAAAAAAGTAAGTACTGTCTACGGTTCCCACAATTGCGTATTCGCGTTTTTTTATCGTATCGTACCAGCCCCAAACGTCGTTATAGCTTTGCAAGCCCATTGTGCTAAGGCTGTCATTGTCCCAACGCGATAGCTGTACCATATTAAACTTTTTGTGTTGTGAAAAAGCTATCAAGGCCAAGCTTTGCAATACTAAAAGGCATATAAATTTTAAGGTACGCTTCATACGTTTGGATTTGTTTAATTAATAGACAACTCTTTTTGGATATAAGTTTCAACTACGGATGCAAATTGCTGTTTTTCGCTGTCATTCATACCAATCTCTATCGGCAGCACATACAAAGGCAGCTTGGTTGCAATTTCTTTTAGCCCGCCTTGCATCAGCTTCACAGCGTCTTTTTGGGTGGTGAGTAATACTTTGTTCGATTTCCCCCAAGCAGTAAACGTGGTTTCAATCTCTGTTAATGCCTCGGCTGTATAATTAAAATGGTCGGTAAGTTGTTTTACTTCATAGCCCGCAGTGCTTTTAGCAAGGTATTGTTCCACAGGTTTTGTATTGGCTATGCCACCAAAAAACTGCACATTATGTTGTGCCATGCTCTCAAGCATTTCTTGTGGAGTGCCTAACTTGTAAGGTGTTCCGTAATTTAGCCACGTAAAAAATACCTGCTGGTGCTTGCGGGGCTTTATACGGGAGATAATTTGCTGCTTTTGTTCGTTACTAATGTTTGCAGGGCATTTGGTTACCAGTATCACATCAGCTCTGCGGTAGCCGCGTCTAAACTCACGCAAATTTCCGGCGGGCAATACAAAATCATCGTAAAACATACGGCTGTAGTCACTAAGCAATATGTTAAGGCCGGGTGCAACATAGCGGTGTTGGTAAGCATCGTCTAATAATACCACTTGTGTTTCAGGGGCTTCGTTCAGCAACGAGGGGATGGCCAATATACGTTGCTCGCCCACCGCTACTTGTATTTGAGGATGGTTGAGTTTTATTTGTAAGGGTTCGTCGCCTACTTCGGCTGCGGTACTGGTTTCATTTACCACAAAAAAGCCTTTGGTTTTTCGCCCATAGCCGCGACTTACTACGCCTACAGCATATTTATCTTTCAGCAGTTTTGCCAAAAACTCTATGTGCGGGGTTTTTCCGGTGCCTCCTGTTGATAGGTTACCTACACTGATAACAGGGAAATCAAAGCGAAAACTCTTATTAAGTCCGTTGTTAAAAAACCAATTGCGAAGTGAGAGTATGCCTCCATATATCCACGAAAGCGGAAGCAGTAATAATCTAAGTGTATTTAGTGTTTGCAAGCATTGCAAATTACCACCAATTGCGGGGAAATAAAAAAGCCCCTTCGATGAAAGGGGCTTTACTTTGTAAAATTGGTTTATAGGTTGGTTAGAATGTTTTCGGAACTTTTGTGCCGTTAGGTAAGGTAATTACTACCTTTTTATCACAAGCACCACCATCGGGTTCAAAATCAATCACGTAAGTGCTTTTTTCTGAGGTTAACTCAATAATACCTTTGATTGGGAAAGAGCAATTTGGTTGCTCAACTTTAACCATGGTATCTTTAGTTTTCCAAGTATAAGGTTTGCCTTTTGTGTTAGTACCGCTACCGCTTCCAAAACCTTTGAAAACATCATCAACAATACCGGGTGCTCCCAACTCTTCGGTTACCATATCCTTATCAGAATCAAAAGTTACAGTACCGTCGGTAGCGTTTTCGGCTTTACCACCTTGAATTTTGAAGTTTGTTTTGTTAGCAGTTAGGCGGGTAATAATTGCCTTTCCTGATAATTTAGTCATACCACCGGTAGTGCTTACATGGAAGTTGTTAGCAACAGGCAGGTTAATTTCAACTACACAACCCACTTCGCTAAAACGTTTTGATTGTTTCACATCAACGCGTCCGGCACGGGTAACACCGTCTTGGCAAAGTTTTCCGGGTAATGCGCCAAAGTCAACAAAGTATTCAACGTCATCACCATCGGTAAATGATGAGTCTGTAAACTCTACTTCAACACCGGTTGGCAACAAGTTACTGCCCGTTTTGCTTAAACGGCCGTCAGTAGCGGCAACATCAGTAGTGATATTAAATACAGAAGAAAGGTAAGTTTCTGTGCGGGTAATGTCTTCGGCAGTAGTTGTAGTGTTCTTAATTTCCTCTTCAACTTTTGAGCATGAAGATGTAGCTAGTATTGCTGATAGAGAGGCAATAACTGCTGCGGAAAGGATTACTTTTTTCATATTGTTTTCTATATGTTTGGGATAGTTTGGTGCTAATAATACCGATTACAAAGTTTATAAAATTTGGCTAAAGATAAAAGTCATTTTAATTAACAAATCAATGTAAAAAGCTGATAATTAATTAATTTTATAGATTTTAGCTTGACCATTAGTTAACGATACGGCAAAATTACGGTCACATTCTTTGTTAAACTTATGGTCGAAGTTTATCGTAACGTTAGCATTCTCTGTTGTGTTTTTCACTTCAACCAACCCTTGCACATAGGAACGTGAGCATATAGGTTGAATGCTTTTTTGCAAAACGGTTGCCGTGAAAAAGGTAAAACTGCTTCCTTCACGGGTGATTCCTTTGCCTGTTCCTGTAACATCGTACACGGCATTCCAAATACCTTGGCCAACGTTTGTTACTTCTTTGCGTTCTTCGGCGGTTTCAATATGTACTTTACCGGTTTTGTATTTGGCATCTACATTGGAACCAATGTTAAAAGTTTTAGCTCCTGAGCGGGTAATAACAATAGTACCGTTAAATCTAATCATATCTGTACCATTGCCCACGTAGTGTATTTTATCTGCATTGCTCAAGGTTAGAGTAAGTACAGCACCTACTTCGTTAATGGGTTTGGTTTGGGTGATAAAAAACGAACCTGCCCTTGTGCGCTCATCCGTGCATTGTGAGCCTCCATCAAACGTAACACTGTCAATATTTCTAAACACAACTTCGTATTCTATACCGTCGCCATCAGAGTATAAAGAATCGGTATAAGCTACAGTAACAGTTGACGGAAGAATGGTGGCTGCCGCAGGCGTTGGAGCAACAATCGTTTGCGCCACATCCAAAGCTGCATCGTAAATGTTTGTTAGTAAGCTCATGGTGTACCCTACGTCTTCGCCTGTTTCATAATCCTCGGGTACAGGGTCGTTTTTCTTTATACACGACTGGGCTGAAAACAGCAAAATACCGGCTGTTATAGCTAGAGAGAATAGTACGGTAAGGCGCTTCATAGTAGTTGTTGTTGACGGAAAAAGGGTAAAATTACCTGAAAATTTTAGAAATCAGGCAAAAAACTTTAACCGAATAGTAAATAGCGCTTTTGAGTTAGTTAGCCGCCGAAAAGCCAGTGGAAAAACTTATCAAACCCACTAACTTTCTTGTCTTTGTGCATGCCGCGATAGCCGGGTTTAGTTTTAAGTTCTTCTAATGTTTCGGCTTCTTTCTTTAGGATGATAGCCTCCAAATCTTGGCAGATTTGTTTGTTTTGGCACTGGTATAGATTGTACGTTGTGTTCAGCGAGAAAGTGAAACCGTCAATCTTTATAAGTGTGTCGCCTTTTGCAAAAAACTCAGCAGGATAATCTGCTTTTAAGGTGTGCAGTGAGCCTCCTGTAAGGTAGGCCATATTAATGTATTGTGGGTTAATGCCCCACTCAGCCCCTTGCAAAATCACATGCACTGGGGTTTTTATTTTATCAATCAATTCAAAATCTCGGAATGGACTGTTATCAGCAACCAGTATCACGTGTTCAGCATCGGGAAATGCTTCAATGGATTTAACAACGGCTTCGGCATCGTTTTCAGGTATTTCACCACCCAAACCTTTGCGCATGCTGGTTTGAAAGGCACTCACCACTTTCCTCGATTTTGTTGCAGGGGCAAAGTACAAACCGCCTGTTTGACCTACTTTCTTTTCAAACTCAGGAGTAGCATCCCCGTCGTTAAAAAACGAAAAGTATTTGATGCCGCTTTTGGTGGGGTTTAGCATGTGCCAGTAGATGCTTTGTGCTGCATACTGGTAGTTACTGCCTGTCCAATCGCTTACTATCAAACTGTTTTGCCATTGCGGATTACGGTCCAGTACTTTATAAATTACCGAATCGTACATACCGCCAACACTTTTTATAAAACGTTGTACTGTGCTAAAGCCGCTGGGCGCACCCGGTGTAGCTTCGGCATCCCCGTCTTCGCTCTCAATCGTTTCTTTTTCTTTAATTTCTTTTGCAGTTAAGGGGCGGTAGCGTATTAATATGCCGTGCCACATTTTGCGGGCTTGCTCATCGGTTTCGCACTCGGTTTGCAGCACCACAAAAAACTTAATGTCTTTATCGTTCAGGTCGGGGTCAATCTCAAAAAGGGCTTTTAAACGGTCGGCAAGCAAATCGTGGTAAGGAGTTAACCAAAACTGAAGGTCTTTGGGGTATTTAGTATATACCACTTCAATTTGCACCGCCTTGTTTTTGGCCTTAAGTTTTTTCCAAGCCTCGGCATCTTTTATCTTGTAGGCAGCATAACCGTTTTCAAGAGCAACGGCATCTTTCTGGGCTTTGGGGTTTACCTTTTTAGTTTCAAGGGTTTTAAAAAGGGTTTCAAACTGCTTTTTGTTTTTGGTGGGATTATCCAACAGGTTATAATCAAATTTTAACTCCTGCGCACGCGCAAATACAAAGCCCAGCAAGGCCATGCAAAGGGTAGCAAGTTTTAGCAGTGTTGTACGGTTCACCCTGTTGTTAAGTTTTAAGAATAATACCTTTAAGTAACGGAAAGTAAGGGGTTTTTCTTATTGCAAAGGTATGATTTAGCAGGTTTATTTAATAGTAGGTATTGAAATACCTTTGATTTTACGGTACATTTCGATGGCATACAAATCAGTCATCCCTGAGATGTAATCCACCACACTTTGCACTTTTGCATATAAATTATCTTCATCGGTATGAAACTGAGCAGGCATTAGTGCCAGTAATTTCTTGTGGTAATGTGATTTGTCGTTTGAAACAATAGCCGGCACAAATTCTTCAAGCAATCCGCTGATTATTTGATACCCTGCTACTTCAATTTCTACCACTGTTTGGTAGTTATAAATCTTCTTGTACGAAATGTCTTCTATCTTTTTTAAAGCCGTTAAGTGCGGTTCGCCTACACCATCCGATAGGCTTTTATTATAGGTACCGTTTAAGATACTTTCCCTGTTGTCCCAAAATACTTTTGAGCAGGCCATAATCAGCGTATGTATTGATTTTCCACGCAAATAGGCAATGCGGTCGTTCTCATCATCAATACCATCCAAATTATGCTCAATCTCTTTCCGGTCGTTGCCTTCAAATAGTGCCAGCATAAGGTCGCGTACGGTTTCGTGCGAAAGTATATTCAGTCGGTGTGCGTCTTCAAGGTCAATAATGTTATAGCAAATATCATCGGCGGCCTCCACCAAATACACCAGAGGGTGGCGCACAAACACCATAGGGTTTTGCTGCTCTTGTATAATGCCAAGCTGGTGGGCAATGCTCAGGTAGGTATTTTTTTCACTATCAAAATACCCATACTTTTTCATGTGAACCTTGCTTTTGTTGCCGGCCACAAGACTTTCGCACGGATACTTTACAATGCTTGCAAGGGTTGAGTAGGTGAGGGCAAAACCGCTGGCACCTTTGCCTTTAAAGCGATGGGTAAGTATACGAAAAGCATTGGCGTTTCCTTCAAAATTGGTAAGGTCGGCCCATTGTTCGCGGGTCATTTCCTTTTCCCATTCCTTGCCGTCCCCATCTTTAAAATAGCGTGAAATGGCCTTTTCGCCTGAGTGTCCAAATGAAGGGTTTCCCATGTCATGCGCCAAACAGGCAGCAGAAACAATGCTGCCCATGCCCAATACCTTTTCGCCCGATGCTTCGTTGTTTTCCCTCAGCTGGTTGGATAGGATATTGCCCAACGAACGGCCTACGCTGGCTACTTCAAGACTGTGTGTGAGTCGGTTATGAACAAACACACTGCCGGGAAGCGGGAATACCTGTGTTTTGTTTTGCAGACGGCGGAAGGGCGAGGAGAATATAATACGGTCGAAATCGCGCTGAAACTCATCGCGGGCAAAACTCTGGTCGTCGGTTTTTGCACTTTCGGGCACGTGCATTCTACGCGCTGAAAGTAAGGTATCCCAATTCATTGGCATAGGGCAAAAATAGCCGAAAAGAAGGATTGATTTATTATACGTTACCCAACGCGTTGAAACCTACCCCAATGATTAGTTATAATGTACTTTTCTGTTTGGGGGTAAATCGTTCAGGTGTACCATTTTACCCTGCCTGTACTCTTGGTAAAGCCTTATTATATCCTCTTTAGTATCACCAATAAACGGCCCGTGACTAACAACAGCAGCATTTTGCGGCTCGCCTGCATATAGTACAAAACGGACTCCATGTTCCCCGGCTTTAAACTCAATAACACTAGCCTCATTAATTGAGGTTTTATCAAACCAGGCAATCTGGCCTTTTCTTACTTCTTTTTCACCTACCTGTACTGCACCTTCTACCACATAGATAAAACCATTGTACGATGCGGGAAGTTCTTGGGTAGCTAAAGCATCGTTAGCTAATGTAAAATCAACAATTGTTACTGGAGTTTGGTTGCTTATGGGTGAGGTTAGCCCGTTACTGCTCCCGCTATACACCCGTATTTCTCCTGATGTGGTTTTTTGGGTAGGAACGTTTTGGAGTTGTAGCTCTTGGAAAAAAGGCTCAGCCCACCTTTTATCAGGGGGTAGTACAAGCCACAGTTGCAGTATTCGCATTTTGGTTTTTGCAGTTATTTCTTCGGTATGCACAATGCCTTTGCCGGCCGTCATTATTTCAAAACTTCCTGTTTTCCAGCCATGGTCAGTACCTTCTAACACCAACGTAACAGTTTCAAATCCTGCGTGTGGGTGTGCTCCTCCCACAGGAGGGCCACCGGGTAAATCCAGTTGGTCGTCCATCAGTAATAAAAACGGGTCGGTTTGTTCAAAACTGTTATCGCCTAATACAGCAGCAGCGGTGTGACCCGTACCTAAAAATCCTTGTCCTGAATATGGGGTGTCTATTTTTGATATCTTACGGTGTATCATAATCATGTAGCAATTAAATTACTCTACAAAGTTACGACCGGTCGTATACGCTTAGCTTATCACTATACTTTGGTAAACCACTATCCAAATGTATAGTTATTTGTAGCGCAAGCATTTGCTATTTATTCTTTACAGGCTCGCGCAAAATGGTTTTCAACTTTTCGGGAGCTGTTTTTCTAAAATCAGATAAATAGATCTCGTGATGAAGTCCGTTTTTAAGTAATCCGTTTGCCTCTGAAAACTCTTTTATCAGTTGCAAGCTTTCAGGCTCGGTATTAAAAGGCCCCACGTGCAGCATTTGTATGCAAAGCCCTTCATTCATCGGGTATAGCTCAACGGTGTTGGCCAATGCTATTCCTTTTTTATTGGCAACCTGTTGCTTGGCGTCTGAAATTGCTTCCTCAGTTACAAAGTCAGGCATTCGTATCAGCATACGGTATTCCCATTCGCTGCGGGGTATTTTTAGCGGTGCATCCTCCATGCTTATGTGTCCGTATTTAGCATCGTCAAACCACCAAAGTCCTTCCAGTTTAGCTACCGTAAAATCTTTTTTATCTGCTTTGTACATAAACTTTACAGCATAGGCAGTTGCGTACAGTGCTTGTATTGTTTCAGCATATTCAGCTGATGAAGGGTCGCCTTTTCCTCTGATTGAAAGAAAATCAGCTGCCTCAATGGTTACCAGTTCAGGGTGGGTTTTTGCGGTGTAATACCCTTTGTGCAGTTTGGTTAAATCTATCTTTTCCATAATTATATAAGCAAAGTAAAACGGGCTTACTGTCAACCCTATGACAGGAGTCATTAAAATAATTCTAAAATCAGTTCAACGTCAATTTATATTTGCTGCATGCTTACTCCCAATCAGGTTTTACACGGTTACAGTATGGGTATTTTCCCAATGGCCGACCCGGATGATGATAATACCATTGGGTGGTACGAGCCGAAAATGCGGGGGATAATTCCGTTGGGCGGTTTTAAGGTGTCAAAAAATCTTGCCAAGCTTTTACGTCAGGGAAAATTTGAGGTGACGGTTAACCAAGACTTTGAAGCCGTGATGGAGGCTTGTGCCGAACGTGAAGACACCTGGATTTCGGAAGAGATTATATACGTTTACTCTAAGTTGCACGAAGCAGGTTGGGCATACAGTTTTGAAACCCGCTTAGATGGTGAATTGGTAGGCGGCTTATACGGTGTGGCAATGGGTAAGGCATTTTTTGGGGAGAGTATGTTTCACAAAGTTACCGATGCCTCTAAAGTGGCACTGGTGTATTTAGTGGCATGGATGAAAGAAAACGGTTACATCTTATTGGATACACAGTTTATTACCGACCACCTGAAACAGTTTGGAGCGATTGAAATACCCCAAAGCGAGTACATGAAACTGTTGGCAAAGGCTTTGGCATAACTAATAAGTTAACAGGGTTGAAACCCTGTTTTGTTAAGATTACTTTGTGCAAACGGACTTAAGTCCGTTTGCACAAGGTAATTGAACGAGCTACGGATTTTAATCCGTAGCTAAAAGTTTTGAAGGTCTTCTATTTTGGCTTCAATTTTTTACCCAACCTTTTTGATACTATCTTTGTTACCTGAATAGAGATGGGAAAAATTACGTTTTATTTTGAGCAAAAAGGCCTTGAACCACAAACGTTTGAGATTGAGGAAGGCGATACAGTGCAAGACATAGCACTGGATAATGATATAGAACTGCACCACAATTGCGGCGGAGTTTGCGCTTGCAGTACCTGCCATGTGTACGTGCAAAAGGGAATGGATAATTTGAGGGAGATTACCGATAAGGAGGAAGATTTTATTGACCGTGCGGTGAGCCCTAAATTGAACTCTCGTTTAGCTTGCCAATGCGAGTTGGAAGAAGACGGGGATATTGAGGTGATAATACCCGACCAAACCCAGTTTATGGGCCATTAATGATTTTTGATTGATTTTGATACCCTGAACTTGCCGAAGGATAGTCCTGAGCTTGTCGAAGGGTGCGGTTGACGATAACTAATAATAAATAACAAAGTGACCAAGTTTGAACTACCCATATACTGGACGGATTTTGAAGATATAGCGATGGCCTTGTACGAACGCTTTGGCGATGAGTTTGGCGAAAGCAAAATATACCGCATACGTTTTACTGAGTTGCTTGAATGGGTGCTTGAAATCCCCAATTTTAAAGGCAAACGCGAAGAGTGCAACGAAGGCTACCTTGAAATGATACAAAGCCAGTGGGTGTACGAGTGGCGCGATAATCAATAGTCTTTCATTTAGCAGTTTACATTTATCATTAACAACGTGCAGTTGTCATACTGAGCAGAGTCGAAGTATGTGCGGTTGTGGTATTTCAAATGTCCTTCTGACAGCGGGGAAGAATCTTATAGCATTCTGTTAACAGATTTGGGCGAATAAATTTCGCTACGCTCAATTTGGCAGATGGTATCAGTAACAGGCACTCTTCCTAATTCCAGTACTTTCTTTTCAGATTGTAGTACTTAAATACAATACTATCATACCACAAAACAAATAGCAGCAAACCTGAGGGAAGCAGTAAGGTTTTTAAGGCAAAATGGTGGTATAGAAATCCTCCGATGATACAACCTGTAAAAAAGCAGATGATGATGATGAGTTTTAGCAGGATACTATTGTTTAGCAGCCTTCTGTCTTTTGTAGTTGTATAAAAGAAAAGCTGAGAAAGTTCAATTCCTAAATCAGTAAATAATCCTGTAAGGTGAGTGGTGCGTACTACCGATTGGGATATCCTTGTTACTAATGCGTTTTGCAACCCCATAGAAAAAAGTAATGCTGCCGATAAAAGTGTTTGAAAAGAGGGGAGTCCGGCAGGTATGAAAAGTGCTGAAAAACTCACCGCAAGTAAAAGGGCTATTTCGATGGATATGGGGATAACATAAGACGTGTGGGCTTTTTGTTTTGATACCGACTCCATTATCAGGCTTGATACAAATGCTCCCAATAAAAAGAACAAGATATAAAGCAGGTAAACAAAGGCCATCCTATAATTCTTTAAGAAGATGTCTTCGGCAAAAAATGCAAAGTGGCCGGTAACATTTGTGGTTAAGGTATTCAATCCTAAAACACCTGTAATATTTACCACTCCGGCTACACCCGATAAAATAGAGGCCAGTTTAAGATTGTGTGAATAGGTACGCCCTTTTCCGGTATGTCTAAACATTTGAACAAATTTACAAATCCCATACCCGCAATCCGTTCAAAAAGGTTAAATATTTAAAAGTTGCTTGAAGCGTTACCCATACACACTTGAAATTAGAAATTTCGCTGCGCTCAATTTGACAGCGGATGCTCCCTTGTACAAAACACAAGCTTGAATCTTGTGCAAACGAGGAGCAACAATCTGATACATTATCTAGCTTACCTTCATCAACTACCCAAAGAATATACATGATTTAATACTATTAATTCTTCAGATATTATGTTGGAAGTATTTTTTAAAAAGAATATTTCAATGCTATTTAAAACCTCATCCCCAACGACAGGCAAATCACTCACATTTATCTCAAAGATTTTATCTTCTATCTGTCCTCCAATATCTTCACCAAGTGTACATATATCACACCAAATATAAATTTTATTTTCTGATAGCTTCTGTTTAAAAGTTATATCATCTAGTGAATCAAAAGGGGTCCTTTTAACGCTAATATTTAACTCTACCCCATAGTCGGAATCATCTAACGGTGAAACGATATAGAAAGAGTGAACAATTGAATATATTCTAGTTATATGATTAAAATTTATATCGAAAGACTTACTATAAATTATCTTATCGCGTAATAGCTCCTCTTTTTGAGTTTCCAGATATATTCTATTAAATATGTCTGTAACATTATTATTAAGTTTATTAATAAAGCTATCTAAAGCATTAATTTTCATTACTATTTTTTCAATGGGGTTTAAAAACGCGCTCCTTAATTCCCCCCGCTGGCGCAAGCGTCCCGCTTGTGACCGAATTAAAAAAGCATCCGCTTCAAACATCATCTAATATACACACAATAAAACAAAAAAGCCCCGCAATCAGCGAGGCTTTTCAATATCATAAAGTCATTATTTACACCGAAGCATTGGCATACTGGGCCATAAACTCTTCCGCTTTTTTCACCATGTTTTCGCTGCCAATAAAAATAGGCGTGCGTTGGTGCAGTTTTTCAGGTTGTATTTCCATAATACGTTGGTAGCCTGTAGTGGCACGTCCGCCGGCACACTCAGCAATAAACGCCAAGGGGTTACACTCATACAACAAGCGCAGTTTACCGTTAGGTGCATCCGCCGTTGCAGGGTAAATAAATATACCGCCTTTTAGCATATTACGGTGAAAATCGGCCACCATACTGCCAATATAACGGGCACTGTATGGGCGTTTCGTATCTTTATCTATCTCTTTGCAATAGTCAATATAATCCTTCACCCCTTGAGGGAAGTTCTCGTAACTGCCTTCGTTCAGCGAATATATTTTACCGTCTTTAGGTATTTGGATGTTTGGGTGCGATAAACAAAACTCACCGATAGAAGGGTCAAGCGTAAACCCGTTTACCTCGCGGCCTGCGGTATATACCAACATGGTACTGCTGCCATACAGCACATAGCCCGCTGCCACCTGTTGCACACCGGGCTGCAATGCATCTTCCATACCGCAGTTGGGGCCTGTACTGATACGTTTATAAACTGAAAATATTGTACCGATAGAAACGTTCACATCAATGTTTGATGATCCGTCAAGCGGATCCATAGCCACCACATAAGTAGGCTCACGGTCGGCATTTTCTGAATGCAGGTACACCAAATCCTCGTCCTCTTCGCTGGCAATCACACAAACTTCGCCACCTTTTTTCATGCACTCAATAAACAAGCGGTTGGCCATCACATCCAGTTTTTGTTGCTCTTCGCCTTGCACGTTTTGGTTGCCTGCCACACCAATAATGCCCGCAATACCCGCACGGCGAACCTCGCGGCTGATGGTTTTGGCTGCAATACCAATATCTGCCATCAAACGGGTAAACTCACCTTTGGCAAACGGAAAATCTTTTTGGCGGTTAATAATAAACTGGCCTAATGTGGTAACTGACTCTATCGACATAGTTTATAAGTGTTTATAAAATAAAAGTTTGCAAAGGTAAGGATTAGCCGTGTTTTTTAAATCTGCTTTTTGAAATTCAGCCTCTTACACCGATTTTTGCAGACTTAAATTTACGCAAAGAGCAGAACAATAAGAAATGAGAGTTTTCAAATTCGGAGGGGCATCGGTAAAAGATGCCGCCGCAGTGCGCAACGTAGCAAGCGTTTTAGAACGTTTCAGGGATGAAAGGTTGTTAATTGTAGTATCGGCAATGGGCAAAACCACCAATAGTTTGGAGTTGCTGGCCGATGCATACTATAAACAGCAAACCGAGGCTATGTGGGGCCACTACCGAAAGGTGAAGGATTTTCATGATACGATTATTGCCGATTTGCTGGAAGACAGGAAGTACAATGTGTACGATGAGATTGATAATCAGTTTGTAGAGTTGGAGAGCCTGTTGGAGCAAAAACCCGAAGGCAGCTTTGATTTTATTTACGACCAGATTGTGAGTTTTGGTGAGATTATCAGTACCCGCATTGTGAGCAGCTATTTGAAAGAAAACGGGTTTAGCAATCGCTGGATTGATGCCCGTAACTTTATATTTACCACAGGACCGCACCGCAGTGCCAATGTGTTGTGGGAAGATACCGAGGAGATTATTACCAAACGCTTGAAACCCATTGTTGAGAAGCAGATTGTAATTACGCAAGGGTTCATAGGTAAGGCTCCGTCAGCATTTACGGCCACTTTGGGACGTGAGGGCAGTGATTACACCGCAGCGATTATGGCATATTGTTTGGGTGCGGAAGGGGTTACGATATGGAAAGACGTGGCGGGTGTAATGAATGCCGACCCTAAACGTATGCCCGATGCCGTTAAAATTGACGAACTAAGCTACAATGTGGCCATTGAGTTGGCTTATTACGGGGCTACGGTTATCCATCCTAAAACCATACAACCGCTGAAAAGCAAAGGAATACCCTTGTTTGTGAAGTCGTTTGTGAACCCTGATGATAAAGGAACGGTGGTGAGTAACGATGCCCATGACGAAACCCACTTGCCGTTTTACATTTTTAAATCCAACCAAGCGTTGGTTAAAATATCTACTCGCGATTTTTCTTTTATCGTTGAGGATAACCTTAAAAACATTTTTTCGGTATTATCTGATTGCGGTATCACCGTTAATCTGATGCAAAACAGTGCTATCAGCTTCTCGTTGTGCATCAATAACGACGAGGATAAATTGGCAGCATTAAAAGCAGCCTTAGATGGGCATTACAACGTAGAAATAGCCACGAACGCTGAACTGGCCACCATACGCAACTACAATGCACAAGCCATTGACATTGTACTGAACGGTAAAACCCTTTTGCTGGAACAAAAGACCGAAAAGGTGTTGCAGATGGTGTTGCAGTTGTGAGTTAATCGAAATTCTGACAATTATTGAATATGAAAAAAGAAGGGTTGTACGTATTTCATCAGAACTATGTTAGCAACCCTTATATTTTAGTTTTTATATTATTATTCATTATTTGGGCTGTTTTATGTTTTTGGGTGTACTACAGTTTTGGAGAAAACTGGCTCATTGTTACTGTGGTTGTCGGGTTTTTTCTTCGCTATTTTATTCGTGTAAGACTTGAAATTGATACAACCTCAAAGCAATACCGTTCAGTGTTAAATCTTTCTGGAATTGCAGTTGGGAAATGGATTTCGCTTGAAGAACTATCACATGTACAGATTGGTGGAATTATCGAATACAAAAAGAAAGAAAATCCCACAACGGATGACTATCAGCAAACCAAAAAAATACAAGTGCGCCTGATTTTTCGAGCCAAAACACTGGTGGTGTGGGAAGGAAATGATAAAGAGGAGGCAAAAGAGGCCGGAATATTTCTCGGCAAGAACCTTAACCTTAAAATTTTAGATGCCACCCGCCGTGAGTTTGAATGGATTGACGTATAAACCAACAAAAAATGTATTCGTTTTATTTTAGTTTCAGGGGTAATAAAAATGTTCCCTCAGTAGTAGTATACAGCTTTTTGGCAATAGGTGTAATAACAACAGTGTTATGGGTTATCACAAAGAATAGCACAACGCTGTTATTATTTATATCCTACCCAATACTGTTTTTTCTTGTTAAACAGCATTTGCAAATTGATACGGAGAAAAAGCAATACAGGCTTGGGGTAGATGTTGCGGGGAGTACATTTGGCAAATGGGAGCCACTGCCTGAAATTGAATATATATCGGTATTTAGGAAGCAGTTTAAGAATAAACCTTTTGAAGATGGAGGGGGATTAAACTGGGACGATACTTACCACAAGATAGAGGTTAATCTTATTGTAAATAAACGCGAGAAAATGTTGGTTTGGATAGGGGATAACCCGAACAAAGCAATGATGGCAGCGCGTTATTTATCAAAACACATGAACCTTAAAATTTTAGATGCCACCCGCCGCGAGTTTGTTTGGCTGGATGAGTAGCCCTTATCAAGTGTGGCTGCGGTCATTCCCGCGAAGGCGGGAATCTGCGCGAAGTATATTCTTTTCCTACGCACAGATTCCCTTTTGCAAGGGAATGACCGCAGCCACACAATTCCATAACCCTTAATTCAACCCTTCCATGCCTTCTTCATCGTCGGCGGTAAAGCGGTTGGGGTCTATAAAACTGCTAAACAGGTCTTTAAATCGGTTGCCTTGCACCAACTCGTTTTTGCTAAGTCGGCTGTATTCCGCCAGTCCGTGCAATACAAACTCCATGTACAGCAGCCGTTCATCCTGCGATAGTTTAGGGAACTGCTTTTTCACAAAGTCTTCCAAACCCTCAACGGCTTGTAATGCAGCCCAATATTCTTTTTGGGTGGCGTTGTTCATTATGTCCAGCACGTTTTCATCGGCAAACCAATGAGCAATGGTAGCGTAGGGGTCGGCCTGTGTGGGGGTGTTTTTCTTTTTCAGCTTTTCAGGACTGGGGAAGTATTGCGTAAGCAATGTACGGATGGCCTTACCAATAAGGTTTTGCGCCACAATATGCGCGCCTTCCTGCTCACCTTCATACACCAATTCTACCTTACCGGTAATTGCAGGTACTACCCCGGCAAAATCGCTGATGCGAACAGTAGTTTCTTTATCGCCCGAAAGCAAAATGCGCCTTTCAGCCGTGCTTATAAGGTTTTCGTACGCACTGATACTCAAACGTGCCGATACACCGCTTTTAGGGTCAATGTATTCGCTGTTGCGGGCTTCAAAGCCAATCTGCTCCAAAAGTTCTTGCGCCAGTTGGGGCACTTTTATGTTTTCCTGTCCGCTGTTGCGTTTAGCCTCTTGCTGGGTAATGGCAATAGCCGTTTGCACATCTTTGGGGTAGTGGGTAATAATTTGACTGCCGATACGGTCTTTAAGCGGGGTAACAATACTACCGCGGTTGGTATAATCCTCAGGGTTGGCTGTAAATACAAACTGAATATCCAACGGCATACGCAATTTAAAACCGCGTATTTGTATATCGCCTTCCTGCAAAATATTAAACAGGGCTACCTGTATACGGGGCTGTAAATCGGGCAACTCATTAATCACAAAGATGCTGCGGTTGCTACGGGGAATTATCCCGAAATGTATTACTCTTTCATCACTGTAACTCAGTTTTAAGGTCGCCGCCTTTATTGGGTCAACATCCCCGATAAGGTCGGCAACGCTCACATCGGGAGTCGCCAGTTTTTCTCCGTAGCGTTCGCTGCGGTGCAGCCATTCTATGGGAGTATCGTCCCCTTTTTCGGCAATCAAATCAATGGCATAACGCGAAATTGGGTGGAAAGGGTCGTCGTTAATCTCACTGCCGGCCACAACCGGGATGTATTCGTCCAGCAAATTCACCATTTGGCGGGCGATACGGGTTTTTGCCTGTCCGCGCAACCCCAGCAGGTTAATGTTGTGTTTTGAAAGAATAGCCCGCTCAATTTCGGGTATTACGGTATGCTCGTAGCCTATAATCCCTTCAAAAACGTTTTCTTTCTTCTTAATCTTTACGATTAGATTTGAACGAAGTTCATCTTTAACAGATTTATAGGTATAGCCTTGTTTTTTTAATTCTCCTAAGGTTGTTGGTTTAGTCATTTTATATGTTGTTTACCGATGCCTGATATTAGATGTCAGATGTCGGATTGGGGTTATTTAAGTTTTTCGAAGTAGTTAATTAAGCCGTTGAGCATTTTACCGTTGGTTGATATTTGCTCAATCACATCGCTACATTGTTTTTCGTCAGTGTATCCTAAATCAAAGGCTAAATAAACTTGTGTTTCAAGTTCGTATAACGAGCCTCTTGAAATATGAAAAAACTGTATCGAGTCTTTTGCCGTATTTCTTCCGTGCCCTTCTGCGATGTTTGAAGGGATAGAAATAGCACTGCGGCGTATTTGCTGGGTTAATCCGTATGTTTCTTCTTTGGGGAAGTTTTGGGTAAGCAGGTAAATGGTTTTCACCATTTTTCTACTCTCTTTCCAAACATCCAAGTCTTTATACGATTTCATTAATTAGGTTCAATTCTGTAACTGACATCTGACATCTAAAATCCGACATCCGGGATTTAGCGTACAGTCTTCCTCCTATTTCTTTCAAAATCTTCAAAAATGTAGTTGCCAAGGCCTTTTAGGCTGGTATAAAATGCACGGCCGTTGTTTACTCGGGTAAACTCTTCTACAAACTGTTGCAAGTACTGGTCTTTGGCTATCATAAAAGTGGTAATGGGTATCTTTACTCTGCGGCACTGTGCAGCCATGTTCAGTGTTTTGTTTATGATTTTCCGATCGAGGCCAAAACTGTTCTGGTAATAGCCTTTCGGCTCCTTCAGGCAGGTAGGCTTACCGTCGGTAATCATAAAAATCTGTTTATTGGGGTTTTTACGTCGGCGTAAAATATCCATTGCCAGTTCCAAACCTGCCACAGTGTTCGTATGGTAAGGCCCTACCTGCAAGTATGGCAGGTCTTTAATCTCCACCTTCCAAG
Source organism: Bacteroidota bacterium (assembly GCA_008933805.1). Taxonomy (NCBI): domain Bacteria; kingdom Pseudomonadati; phylum Bacteroidota; species Bacteroidota bacterium. The sequence goes on along the minus strand of WBUH01000003.1, from coordinate 76,691 downwards.
CATCGTTGCCAAATACAATAATATCCAGCGTGTCTTTGGGATAGCGGGTGGTTATCAATTCTGCCAGTGCCATTGCAACCTTTTTTGCAGGGGTAATGCGGTCTTCACCGTACAAAATCATGCTGTGGCTTATATCTATCATCAGCACCGTACTGGTTTGGGCTTTAAACTCCTGTTCCACCACTTCCAAATCACCTTCGGTAAGTTTAAAATCATCCGTACCGTGATTAACCTGTGCATTCTTAATAGATTGCGTTATCGATATCTGGTCAAGCCCGTCGCCAAACCTAAACTCACGGGTGTCAGAGCTTGGCTCATCCCCCTTGCCCGTAAACTGGGTTTTGTGGTTGCCCTGTTTCGATTTTTTCAGCTTCCCAAAAATCTGGTCGAGAGAATCTTTGCGAATTGTTTGTTCCGTCTTCGAGGTGATGGCAAAGCCGCCATTACCATCGTTATCGTCCTGTATGTAGCCCAAACGTTTCAGTTCTTCAATAAAATCACCCATACCGTACTCATTGGTCGTGAGTTGGTATTCGCGGTCCAACTGGTTCATCCAGTCCAACGATTCGGCTACGTCGCCGCTGGTATATACCAACAGTTCTTTAAATATGCTAAACAGCTTATCAAAAGTACTTTGGTCGTTTTTGGGAGTGTGTTTGGTAAATCTGTATCCTAACATTTCAGTTATCTGTTATTAGTTATCAGGTAGTCAATTAGCAGTATTTACAGATAACAGCTAACCGATAACGGTAAACTGCTACACCAAAAATAATGCAGCTTTTGGCTTTGGCAGTTAAATTAATGTTTAAACAATATGGCATAAATTTGGTTTATGCTTAAGTGAATATATTTTTGTAACATATATGGTAACTAAAGTAACAGACGCTGAGTTTTTTGACGAACTAAAAAATAATGATAAAGTGGCGGTGAAGTTTTATGCAGATTGGTGCGGTAACTGCCGCCTGTTTGCTCCTAAATTTAACCGTATGAGCGAGAAAGATGAATACAAAGGGATAAAGTTTTTGGATGTGAACGCCGAAACTAACCCCGAAGCCCGCAAGTTGGTAGGCGTTAAAAACCTGCCGACGTTTGCTGTGTTTAAAGACGGCGAATTGGTTGTGGCTGATTTCACTTCGAAAGAAGAGGCAGTAGAGAAGATGGTGCAACAAATAGCGTAATTATTTTATGAAACTACCCATCATAAAAAAACTGGTTGAAACATACACCGTTGAACAATTAATGGCCGCCGAGGCCTCTATTGCAGAAGGGAACACCCCGGCCATTGAAATTGAAGGGGAAGATGAGGGCGAACAGCTTACCCATGCTTTTGCTGCGATGACCATTAAACAAGATATGGAGCAAAACGGCAAAGACCTTAAAACTGCACTACGCGATTATACCAATCGCGTACGTGAGTGTTTAAACTAATATTAGATAATTTATTATACAACGGGCTGTTCCTACACAGGGGGCAGCTCGTTTTGTTTATATTACAGAGCTTTTTGCAGCTCAGCATTTGTCTTTCCCAACACGGGATGCACAAAATCAGGGTTTAACTCAACCAGTAAATCCAGTGTAAACTTGCGTTGGTGCAAGTAGGGGTGGGGTAGGGTAAGGCGTTCGTCTTCAAAAATCATATCCCCGCAATACAAAATATCAATGTCTAAGGTGCGCGGTCCCCATTTTTCAGTGCGCACCCGTCCCAGTTTGTTTTCAATAGCCTGTGTTTTATCCAGCAAATCCAACGGTGCCAGTGCGGTTTCAACCTCAAGGGCCATGTTATAAAAATCGGGTTGATCGGTTTTGCCCCAAGCTGCGGTTTGGTGTACGGTTGTTTTGGCTGTAATACTTCCTATCGTATCCTCAATCAATCCAAGGGCATTCATCAAATAAGCAATGCTGTCGCCTTGGTTGCTGCCCAGCAGCAGGGTATATTTTATTAGCGAATCCAAGTTATATCTCGTATTTTTGGGCTACCGTATGGATAACCTCATCTACCTCGCAATCTTAGTTATTTTATCGATTATATCGAGCGCTTGGAAAAAGAAAAACCAAGAGAAAGAGAATGCGCCCAATGATGCCGACCTTGAGGAAGAAATACGCCGCATGGCCGAACGGTTTATGGGTAAGCGGGAAGAACCCCGCAATACTCCGCCTGTTGAGACCTATCAGCCCGCCAAACCAACCACTCCAAGCTATGAAAGCTTTGACGAGTATGCCGGGGATGAGCGATACAGCCGCTACGAAGAAAAATACACCCAACGCAGGATAGACTATAGCGAAGAGGATATTAAGCAGGTGGAAGAAAGACACGAAAGCTATAAACGACCTGAATATGCGTTGCCTTTTGATAACTACGACCAAAAATCAATAGAATCTATGCAGAAAGGCAAAGAACTGCATAGCCTGATGCACGATGATGATGCAAAAACAAAAGCAGGGGACAAACTTGAAAAGCATACGCTGTTTGAAGATTTTGACCCCCGCAAGGCAATTATATATGCCGAGATATTGAAACGCCCCGAATATTAATAGGGGTTTATTTAAGCCTTGTCCAAGTAGTTTCTTTCGATACAAACCCTGCTGAACCTTTTAACACCAACGTGTTTTTATCTTTCATAGTAGCGGTACAATCAAGATACGTATCGCGCTTAGGCAGGTAAATTTTACCGGTGTAAGCACCGTCAGCATACACCAGATTGGTAATAATCTTTTTACCGATTAGCTCAGTTTTGGCGGCGTTGGTAATGGTTCCCTCGTACACCGTGCCGCTTTTGGTTATTTTAATCCGTTTGCTTTTTTCATCGTCCATCCATTCGCCCACAATATCATCCGCAGTATCGGTTCTTATAAAGGGGCCGCCTGATTTTACCGCTCCTATTAAATTAACCGAAAGCACTTCTAAAAATAGCACCAGCATCACCAAATTAATTTTAATCAATTGTGTTTTCATACGTTCTAATGTTTAATCAAAGGTGGCTAAAGGCATAAAAAAGCGCATAAAAAAAGGGGCAAAACGTCCTGTTTTGCCCCTCAAATGTACCTATCTCTATTTCCAGTTTTTCAATTCAATAAACTCAGGTTTTCTGGGCGAAAGACTTTGCAAGTTTTTATCAATCAGTTGTTGTGCGCACAGCAACGATTCTCCCGTTAAACCCAGCACTTTTGTATTGATAGAGTTTAAACCGTCAGCAGTATTGCGGCAATACAAATACTTTTCAAACTTCCAGCCTCCAAATGGTGATGTACTGCTATACAAGGCAATTTCCTGCCCAAATGCGGCTGTTTGGCTCACCATGTAGTAGATGCCGTCGTAATTAAACACGGTATAATAATCGTTTACATTGTGGTGTATGGGTTTTGCTTGGGCAATGTCTTCCAGCCAATTTCCTTCTTCACAAAACTTCCATGTTTGTAATAGGCTGCCACCATCAACACGGGCCACAAACGATTCTTTATCAAGGCCGTTATTGCGGGCACCGTAGATATAAACGTGGTTATCGGTTTGCAATAGCGACGACCCGAATAAAATATCGGAGTAACAAACGCTAACTTGGTTTAATACGGAGTAAGTAACAGAATCTAATACCACTACATCAACGCCGCGGTGGGCAAAGTCAAACGTGCCGCTACCTGTACGCTCCCATAACGATACAACCAGTTCTATTGTACCGTTATAATATTGGCCGGCATTAATACTGTACCAGCTATTACTATTTGGCGGGCTTAGCAAATCAACAGGTGAGCTTGAAGCACCCCTGAATACCATTTGCGACTTCATGTTGTTTTCTTCTACCAAACAGTTAGCAATAGTTTTTGGGCCGGAGGGTGAACTAACAACGGCATTGTTTACAAACCAAAGCGCGTTTCCGGCACTGTTAGAAATACGACCCGTTATCTCGCCAGCAATTAATTGGGTAGAATTATTGTCGAACAGAAAATCATAGGTATTACTGGTATACACCTGCACCGCAGGGTCGCCGCAACGGTTAGGCATCGGCATATTATCGTCGGTTTTGCAGGCCGTTTGCAGTAAACACGTTACTGCAAATACTACTAAAAGGAGTTTTTTTGTTTTCATAGGTTTATGTCTCTGCGTAATTCAAACTGTAACACAGGTTTATCTATCAAATAGTAGGTAGTATAATGTTTATCCAAATTCATTGTTTTATTTGTTATACTGACAGCCAAACAGGTACCTTTCGCGGCTTCTAACATTCCACCAATTTTATAAAAAGGGTAAATAAAGGGTGCTTCACCCTGCGCCCTTATTAGGTTACAGTCGATTTCAGCAAGCAAATAAAAATTTTTATAAAGCACTTGTTTTAGCTGGGCATTAATTGTGAAACCACCTACCCACTGCTTATCATACTCGGTAAAAACGGCCCATTGACTAAACGGGCGGTTGAGGAAACTTAGCGGATATACATTATCGCCAATATAATTCAGCCCCGGCCCTCTGGCTGTATCGCGGTAATGGGTATTGGTTTCTTTGCGCAGGCTGTGGTTAAACCCGCCGCCGTAGTAACGGTATTCAACACCGTAACTAAGGGTGGTGTTTTTGCTGCTTAGTTTGCCGCGTACCCCGGCTAAAAAGGCAACATTCAGCGCGGCATCTACATCTAAGCCGCTGTTGCGGTAGCCGGTTTCAACATACCAACGGGTATTGGCAGAGTGTATGGCAGCAGTAAAGTACTTTACCCCGTCATCATCGGGTCTGCTTTCATATTTTTGGCGACCTATCCCCACTTCTGCTTGCCAGCGTTTGCTCAGTCTCAACTCTTTAAAACCGGCCTTGTAATCAATCACCCCGTCAATATTAAGCCCGATGCCAAACTGCAAATCGGTAATCCGTTCAGTACTCACAAACAGTTTACGCCATTGCAGGCTGCCCTCAAGGGCTTGTATATCCATGTTATACAATGTAAGCCCTTCGTTGTTGCGGTAGTTTTCGTGGGTACCAATACGGGCATGAATTTTCAAACTATCGGTACCCTTAAACAAGGGCACTGTTTTGTTGTAGGCCGCATGATAACGCGCCAAAAAGGCAAGAGCCAATGTATTATAAGGCGCAAATGAAAACCCTCGATGGTCGGCTGTTAACGAACCATATAGTTGTAGCGATGGAGTGATATCTGCCCACGTGTGGAAGGTAAAATAAGACGCTCCATGACCTAACGGGTTATCGGGCAATTCACCTTCGTGCAAGCCCCAAACATCGGTAAGGTGGGGTTCTTGCGGCCTGCGGTTATTCAAATAATCGGGTAATATAACTTTGGGTTTTTCACCTCCGCTCATTTGGTGGTAAAATCCGCCGCTAACATCAAACCTGAATTTGGGCGGCTTTTGGGCAGTATCGGCAGGTTGGGCAAAAACAACTATCCGCCCCGCCAGCAATCCTGCAATTAGTAACGCCAGTAATCGTATTGTTTTCATACACTGCAAAACTATAAGTACGGTATTTAGTAGGTAAGGATTTTTGAGTTGAAGCGGGCAATGTGCCCATCGTAATACCAATTAGCTATCCACTCCCTCAAGCCATAACAAAAATGCCCCCGATTTGGCTTTGCTCACCACAATAGGTTCGGGCACATCCGTGTGGAGGTGGGCCACCAGCTTGCGACCAAAAAAACGTTCCACCGATTTTATGGCATTGCGGCTAAGCAGACATTGCCTGTTGGCTCTGAAAAAATCATCAGGGTTGGCAAGCGTTTCAAGCTCGTCAATGGTTTTTGCCAAAAAGTATTGTTGCCCGCTGTGCAGTTTGGTAATAACAATGCCCTGTTGGTAATAAAAATAGGCTACCTCACTGTATTTAAGGGGAATAATCTTCTCTTTATAATGCACCAACAAGGTTTTGTTAGAGCTTGCCTTCATTTTGCCAATTAGTTGCGATACCAAATCATATCCGTTGGTATCAGCAGCTCCAAACATATTTTCAAAGCGGGTTAGTTTATCCAGCGATTTTTCAAGTTTTGCACCGTCGATAGGCTTTAGCAGGTAATCAATGCCGTTGGTTTCAAAAGCCTTAATAGCGTACTCATCATACGCCGTACAAAAAATAATAGGGCAAGTGGGTTTCACCTGTTCAAAAATCCTGAAACTGGTAGCATCGGCCAGTTGTATATCACTAAAAATCAAATCGGGCATTGGGTTGACCGCAAACCACTCAATGGCATCTTCAGCGCCCGGTATTATATCCAGCACCTGCCATTCGGGGCGCAGTTTTATCAGCAGTTGCTTCAGTTCCTGCGCGGGTTTGCGTTCATCCTCAATTATCAATACTTTCATTATAAAAGGGGTACTAATACTTTAAATAAATGGGGGGTATGTTCAATTATCACCTCTTTACCGGCAAACAGGCGGTAGCGTTGGCAAAGATTGTTTAGCCCGATACCCGACCCTCTTTCAAGGGTTTCTTTGGGTCGGTAGTTATTTTCAACAACTATGTAGCCGTCGGCATCATAGATGTTTATCTGTAAAGGTTTGGTGTACGAAAGCACGTTGTGCTTCACAGCATTTTCAACCAGTAATTGTATAGCCAAGGGCAATATTTTACCGTTTCGGGCTTCTTCGCTAATAGTAATGGTAAACGATACCCCTTCCTCAAACCTCGATTGAAGGATATAAATGTATGAGTTGATAAAACTCAACTCCTGCTCAAGCAACACCTCGTTTTGTTCCTGAAACTGCAATACATAGCGGTACACATCAGATAATTTGATGATGTACTCTTTTACATTGGTATCAGTAGAAAGCGATGATAGGTTGCTGAGCGAATTGAACAAAAAATGCGGACTTATTTGTTGCCTTAATGAGGCCAACTCTGCTTTTAAACTTTCTTGTTTCAGGTATTCGTTTTCAAGTTTTGATTGTTGCAGGGCAAACAGCATTTTGAAGTAATACACCACAAAAAAGGTAAAAGCACTGATGAGTAATGAGCGGAAGAAGTAGATACCCGTAAGCTGCTGGGTATTCATTTCTCTTGAAAGCAAAATGCCCAGCGGTAATGTTGCAACCAACTTGTATAGGTAGGTAAACGTAAGGGTAAATACCACGCCGGCTATAATGGCAGCACTGCCCGTTAGTATCGACCTTTTTGTGCCAAGTTTGTGCAGTACAAGATGATGGGTGAGCCAATTGCCAAAAAGGTTTACAAACAGGAACAAGAAGCTTTCGATGCCGATATTAATATTATCAAAATCGAAGCGGATAAGGCGCGGAACGGTAGCAAGCGCAGCTATTGAGGCCGAGAAGATAATCCCTGTTCTGATGTTATAGCCTTTTAGCATGGCGCAAAACTGGTACTTTTAGCTGAAAACAGATACCAATATAGTTATAAAGCTGCCTTTTTTGTGTACCAAACGGGCAATGTTTTGAGGTAAAACTTTTAAAACCAACCCAACGCAAATTATTACCTTTGGGGCTGTATGCTTTCGCAACTAAAGGTTCAAAATTTTGCACTGATAAAAAACCTTAACACACAGTTTCATCCGCAAATGAATATTATAACGGGTGAAACGGGTGCCGGAAAATCAATATTACTGGGAGCACTGGGGCTTATTTTGGGCGACAGGGCCGATGTGAAGTCATTGGGTAGCTTGGATGAGAAATGTGTGGTTGAAGGAATATTTGATATTAAAGGCTACGGGCTTGAGGAGTTTTTTGCCGAAAACGAACTGGATTACGACAATACTACCATTATCCGCCGCGAAATAACCGAATCGGGCAAATCGAGGGCATTTATCAACGATACTCCTGTACAACTTACTGTGTTGAAAGAGTTGGGCAACCAGCTTGTATCGGTTCATAGCCAACATGAAACATTGGGGTTGAATGATAAAACCTTTCAGCTTTCGGTAGTTGATTCATTCGCAGGGCATTTTTCGTTATTAAAAGAATACAAAGAAATATTCCGTACGTATAAACAGGCAGAGTCGAAACTAAAGGCGTTGCAGGCCGAAGAAGAGGCTGCAAAACGTGATATTGATTACTCCACCTTTTTGTACAATGAGCTGGCCGATGCTACGCTGCTACCCGACGAACTGGAACAATTAGAGAAGGAGCAAGAGTTGCTGAGCCACGCCGAAGAAATACGCCAGAACTCACTAAACGCCTATCACTTGCTGGCCGAAAGCGAAATGCCTGTGGTGGATTTGCTAAACCAAACCAAAACATTGGTGGCAAGTGCGGGTAAAAACGATGAACGACTGGCCTTACTGGCACAACGCATTGACAGTACTTTGATTGAGCTGAAAGATGTGGCCAATGAACTGAACACCATTAGCGATACGGTTCAGGCCGATGATGAGCGGTTGTATAACATTAACCAACGTTTACAACTGTTGTATAATCTGCTGAAAAAGCACCAATGCGAAACCACGGCACAACTGATAGAAATACAGTATCAGTTGGCTGATAAGCTGGATGCTGCGGGGGGCAGGGATGAAGAAATTCAGCACCTTACCCAAACGTGCGAACAGTTGAAAAATCAGCTTACTGAAATGGCCGCTACACTTAGCCGTAACCGCCTTGCACAAGCTCAACCCATACAGCAAAATGTGGCGCAGGTATTGGCACAGGTGGGTATGCCCAATGCAAAAATTGAAGTAGGTATTACTCTGTTGCCCGAAGGCGATTTAAATGAAACAGGGGCTGATGTTGTGAACTTCCTGTTTTCATCAAACCCGGGCAGTGCGTTGCAACCGCTTAATAAAGTGGCATCAGGCGGCGAGCTTTCGCGCCTTATGCTGGCTATAAAATCATTAGTGGCTGATAATGTGAAACTACCCACCCTTATTTTTGATGAGATTGATACGGGTATATCAGGCGAAGTAGCCGGAAAAACAGGCCGTGTGATGAAAACGTTGGCGCAAAACCATCAGGTAATCAGCGTTACCCACTTACCCCAAATTGCAGGTACAGGGCACCGACACTTTTTTGTTTATAAAGAAGTAAAAAACAATACTACCGAAACTCAGTTGAAACAGCTTAGTGAAACCGAAAGGGTGGAGGAAATAGCAAAAATGATAAGCGGCGATACCCCAAGCGATTCAGCAAGGGCAAGTGCGCGTGAATTATTAACCATGAATTAATTGTTGTAGTGAAAAAAATAACGTTTATACTGTTTTTTCTAATTGTGGCTTTGGCTGCGAGTGCGCAAAAATATAAGCACTATAAGTCTACCACTGAAAACTTTACAGTAGATTACCCTGAGGCATGGCAATTAAGCGAGAACTTTACCCCGCAAATTGTAATGATGGCGATTGCCCCAAGGGAGAGTGATAACGATGATTTTTCAGAGAATATAAACGTAGTGGTTGACCCCACAGATTTAACCGGAATTACGGTGGAATATTACAGGGATTTAAGCGCTGCGGGAATAAAATCCGTATTAACCAATGTGAAGGTAGATTCTGTAGGGGTTGATAAGGTGAAAAGCGGTATGCAGGCGGGCACCATTATCTACAGCCACAAGGCGGCAGGATTTAACCTTAAAGTATTGAGTTACTTATTTATTATTGATAATAAAGGGTATGTAATTACTTGCTCAGCAAAGGCAAGTGATTTTGATAAATATGCAGGATTTTTTATAAAAGTGTGCAAATCGTTTGCGGCGGCAAAATAACTATTAATTAGTCAACTCTTACCTGCCCCCAGTTTTCACCCTTAATAATGCGGTTGAGCTGAGTTACTGATATACCAAACTGTTTAGCAATAAGGCGGGGACGGGTTTTGTTTTTTTGCACCTGTTTTTTAATCACCTTTACTTTGGCTTCGTTCAGCTTATAATTACCCTTATTACGGTTTTCAATATTATTCCGTATCACGTTAGGGTTAGTGGCATTGTGCTTATTTACTTCGTCTTGGGTAGCCCACAGCAAGTTATTAATGTGGTTGTTTTCTTTGTCGTGGTCTTTGTGGATTACAAAAGCACGTCCGGTATCTTCATTCGGCAGAAAATATTGTGCTACCAAGCGGTGTATAAGAAAACTCTGGTCTTTTAAATTACCATCGGCATCCAGCAGTTTTGTTTTAAAAACCTTATAACCGGCAGAAGATGTGCCTTTTATCATGCGGCCTGTTGTGCTGTATGCGTAACTTTTCACACGGCCAAAGTTAGATACTTCGTAAACCGGGTGCGAAGGATACCCTGAAAACTCAATCTCCTTCCAAATTTCTCCGGGGTAATTCTCTGTGCCGCCCATTACTCTTCCTTAAATTAAAAAACTACTTGTTGGTTTGAAAATAAACTGAAATTTCAGCCAGTTATGTGTTTTATACCATAGTATTTATATAAATGGCGGTATTATTATTTAACCAACAATACTCACGTTGTAAATAATGGATAAACGGTGGCTATACCTTTTAGGCACTAAGCACCTCTATTGTATATATTTGCAGTATGTGGAAGCAAAAGTTGGATAAGATGTGGGCAGGAGGGGTAATGGGGTTGTTTTTGCCCGTGTTCGTATATACAGGAATATATTTGAGGCATTACGCTGATTTGCCTCCGCTTGAGTTTATGAAAGAGGCTATATACTTGGGTTTAATGCCCCGTTTGCTCAGCATATCGCTGATAATAAACCTAGCCTCGTTTTTCTTGTTGTATCTGTTTAAATACGAAATGGCACCCAGAGGAATTATCCTATCCACCATGTTGTGGGGTGCAGTTATAGTGTACTTTAAGTTTCTTGTGTAAGAAAGCAGGGGCGAGAAAGGGGAAGTTTAATTACAGGTTTTAATACCGTCGTACTTGGCTCCGTTAGCAGGGTCGGCCTCTTTCAAAATTTCTACTACTTTGTTTTTATCCGCAGTAAGTGCTTTGCAATAGATATTGATAATCTCGTCGCGCTTGGCATTAAACCAAACTTTTAACAGCATTGAGTTAGGCATTATTTTGGCCACCTTTTGCAATAACTGCAACGAGGCAGTGATTTGCAAACGAGCCTCTTCTACCGAGGTACTCATCACATCCATGCCTTTAATATGGTATTTGTAATACGCTTCGCGCATGGGTTTAAAACGGTCGCTCAATATGTTTTCAATCAACCAGTAACGGTTTTTATTACCTCCGTCGGTAGTTTGCCAACCGGGAATACCGCGTTGTTGAGCGGCAAGCATAATAGCGTTAGCTTTATTAAAGTAATCGCTACCGCCTTCCAGCTTGAACGAGTCCCCGTCAAGACCTAATACGATATAAATATAATAAGCTACCAGCGAGGTAAGGTTGTTACTGTATTGACCTTCGGCAAAATCCATCGGCTGAAAATCAATGTACTCAAACTGCCACGAAGGGTCTTCCTGATTTATCAGTACTGAGTTGTACGAAGTATTATAAACAGGGCGGCTGGCTTGTATCTGGGCGGTTGCTTTAAATGAGCTTGATGCATTATCAAACTCCGTTACATTAATAATAAGGCTCCACTCAATCCGTTCGTTGGTTTGCGTTTTCTCGGCACTCCACTTACGGTTATTAATAAACTCGCTGATAGATGTTTCAAGGTTTTTGAACCGTTGGGTATTGGCCACTTGTATTTGTGGGTATATAACCTGCACGCGGCAGTTAAAATCCTGCGCAAAGGTTATACAGGGTAAAATAAACAATACTAGCCAAAGAATCTTTTTCATCACAGCAACGAAATAATTTTATCTACTATATCCACCGCTACCGCTGTTTTGCTTTTTAAGCCAAAATCGGTTCGGGTATTATTTTTATCAATAATAACAATTTTATTGGTATCAACGCCAAAACCTGCCCCCTCATCCCGCATGGAGTTAAGAACGATAAAGTCGAGGTTTTTATTTTTCAGTTTCTCTTGTGCGTGCTCCAATTCGTTATTGGTTTCAAGCGCAAACCCAATAAGCAATTGGCCGGCTGGTTTAGTTGCCCCCAATTGTTTTAGTATATCAGGCGTTTTTATCAATTTCAGGGTCATTTCTTCCCCTGCTTTTTTAATTTTTTCTTCGGCCACACTTTCGGGTGAATAGTCAGCCACAGCTGCGGCCATCACCACAATATCCTGCGAGGCAGCGTGCGATACACAGGCGTCGTACATTTGCTTTGCCGAAGTAACATTAATCCTCGTGATATTAGGATGTGTGATGTGTTGCTGCGAAGGACCTGTAACCAGTGTTACCTGTGCACCCCTTTCAGCAAGTTGTAAGGCAATGGCAAAACCCATTTTACCGCTCGAGTGGTTGCCTATAAACCTCACAGGGTCGATATTTTCATACGTAGGACCTGCACTCACCATCGCTTTTTTATCCTTAAGCGGTTGGTTGGTACCAAAGTAATTACGCAGAAAAGCGACAATCTCTTCGGGTTCAGCCATGCGGCCAACCCCGCTGAGTCCGCTGGCAAGTTCACCGTTTCCGGGTGGGATTAGTTCGTTACCGTACGATTGCAAGGCGGCAATATTAGCAGCCGTTGCAGGGTGTCGGTACATATCTAAATCCATAGCAGGAGCAAAAAAAACAGGGCAGCGTGCTGATAAGTAGGTGGCCAACAACAGGCTATCGCAAAGGCCTTGAGCCATTTTAGCCATTGTATTTGCCGATGCCGGAGCAATTACCATTGCATCACCCCACAATCCCAAATCAACATGGTTGTTCCATTCTCCCGTATCGCCGTTTTTAAATTGGCTCAACACAGGGTTTTTTGACAGGGTGGACAGGGTAAGCGGGGTAATAAACTCTTGCGAGGCGGCGGTCATCACCACCTTTACTTCAGCCCCTTCTTTAACAAGTAAACGGGTAAGTATTGCAGCTTTGTAGGCTGCAATACTACCCGTTATACCTAAAATAATTTTTTTGCCCGAAAGCATTATTGTTCTTTGTTGGGGTTTCTGTGGTAAACCTTACCGCCAAGAAACTCTTCAGTAGCAATAACGGTTGGTTTTGGAAGTTTTTCGTAGTAAGTAGAAATTTCTATTTGCTCACGGTTTTCAAAAACTTCTTCAAGAGTATCGTTATCAGTAGCAAACTCAGAAAGTTTGTTGTGCAACTCTTCTTTTATCTGCGACGAAATCTGGTTAGCCCTTTTGGCAATAATTACAAGGCTTTCGTACAGGTTACCGGTTGGGTTTTCAAGATCCCTAACATCGCGGGGAATGGTTGAACCGGGCACGTTTGATTTAACTATCATAATGTATTAAAGTGGTTATTCTAATTAGTGGGTGTTAATTTGGTAAGCTTTTGCTGCACTTTTACTGCATACTTCTTGGCTTGTTTTGTGTAAAAGCCTTCGGGGAATTTTGCAATATAGTCATCAAGTTCTTTTTTTACCTTGGTAAAGGCTTCCGATTTTTTCTCTTGGTCGCCTTGGTCGGCAAGTTCATACTCAGTAACAATGTTTAAAAAGTCAAGCTCTTCAATTCTACGTTGCGCTCTTTCGGCATAACTTTTTGCATCGCTAAGGTATTCACCGGCGGGGTAAGTTTCTTTGTATGAGTTGTAAGAAGTAATTACATCACCGTAACGCTCCTTCTTTTTCTTATCAATACTTTGTTCAGCGTATTTGTAAGCGGCCTTAATAATAAGGTACTCCGATTCTTCTTTCTCCTTCTCGCCCAAATCAGGGAAATCTTTAAGCAGGTTTTTAAACGAAACCATTGCTGCCTTATAATCCTCGATATTGTAATAAAGTTTAGCAGCTTTGTAGGCTTTTAGCTGCAAACGTCCCCTGCACTCATCAATCAATTGGTTACACTTATCTACGTATTTGCTTTGCGGATACACGTTTACAAACAATTGAAACTCATCAATGGCTTTGTAGGTGTATGAAGGGTCAAGGTTATACGGGTATGCCTCAATATAGGTACAGTAGGCATACATGTAATAACACTCCTCTGCCCACTGGCTGTTGGTATAGGTTTCGAAAAAGTTTCGGAAGTGAAAGGCTGCCGTCGGTATTTCGGCCAGGTGGTATTTACAGTACGTATAGTAGTAATACACCTGCTCAGCACGCAAAGTACCGCGGTAGGTTTGTAATAAGTCGTCGAACAGTTGGCCTGCCTTGTAGTAGTCCTTTTTTTCGTAGTACTTCATAGCGGCTTCAAACTTTGCCTCGCTATCGCCCGACTTCATCAGTTTTGAAAATTTGCTGCAAGAGCTTACCAGAAGCCCCAATAGCACAATTATCAACGGTTTTGTTATGTATTTGCTTAAAAGCATTGACCTGCAAAGGTAATATTTAGTATCGTTAATTTCCAACGTAATGTTGCCCCTTGTTATTGCAATAAAAATGCCTTTGTGGTTTCCCAACCACAAAGGCCACCAAAGAGCTATGAATTGCTATTGCTATATGGGTACTGCAACGCAGCAAAGATGGCGTACGGGTATAAATAAAACGTTAAGAGAGAGTTACGTACACAAAAACTAAATGTATTAGGAGTGGGTAAACTTTTTTAATAAATAGTTGCATTTCACACGCAGCAGTTTATATCTTTGCCGTCCTTTAAATTTTCAAAGGGGGATTAGCTCAGCTGGCTAGAGCGCTTGCATGGCATGCAAGAGGTCATCGGTTCGACTCCGTTATCCTCCACTTCCTTAAAAGCCATTGGCCGTTAGCCATTGGCTTTTTTTTGTGAGGGAGTCGTCCTAAAATAGGTTGACAGTTATTTACTATGAATGTAGTCCTTGTTTGTTAATTCTGAAAAGTTTTTTGATGTATTTGTTGCGGTGTTTTATAATTTTAAGCGAGATGCGGTCTGCTTTGACCATATAACATCATTACTAGGTAGGTTTTCTGACATTACTATAGAGGGAGCACTTAGGTTTGAGGCTAACTTATCAATTGGAGTTCAAGCAGGTGTTGACCTAGATTTATTAGGTGCGAGTTTGAAACTTCAAGGAAATGGTCTGTTTTTTTCAAAATAATAAAAAATAAGAGTGATGTCTATAATGAAAATCTATTATAAAATATGGGTTGATTTACTCTACTTGAAGGCTAAAAACAATTCATTTTCAAGTGGCTGGGAACTGTATTTTCAAATTGTGATGATGTTGTTAATGACGTTTAATATTACTACTATTGTAATGTCATTACGGTTTTTAGGCTATAGTGTAATTTTTCCCAAGATTTCGGCGTTACCTTCCGGGAAGCTAGGAGACTTTTTGTTTTCGGCTATCTATCTTTTCATACCCCTATTGATTTTTAACTATTTTCTTTTTTTTAATAAGGAAAGATATAAGAAATTAATAAATAAATATACTGACTCTAAAGGTAGGTTATTTATGGGTTATACAGTTTTTAGTTTAGTGTCTTTTTTGGTTGAACTAATTTTATATGGACTTTATCAGTAATAAGAATTAGCAACTTTTAAGCTGGGTTTGGATTGGTTGGTATTATAAGGTAGTTTATTCAGAGGCACTGCGGAAAAGTAAAAAAGAGTCCGGTATTTGATAAAATCCATAATAAATTAAGGATTTAGCCTCCGCTTATTTCGCAATCTTCTAACGTCTTTAAAATTTCTTTTAAAAATCCCTCAAGGGTAAAAAAGCCTGATTTTGAAGGGCGGTTGAGCCATAATGAAAATAGTGTTAATTTTTTCAAATAGTAACCGGACTCGCTACAAAAGTAATACTATTTACCGACTTACAGTGGGTTTAGCTAATCCACTAACTCTAAAGTAAACAGTGGACAACTTGTTAGTCAGCTTCACAGACAGAAAATCCCACCTTTAAAGAAAATTTTTGTTTTAACTTAGATAGTTGATTCTTTCAAATTCCTTGATTACAATAGACTCCATTTTTTCATAAAGAGAATAAGGTAGTATGCAAATGTCAGAATTATTTAGAATGGGAGTTGTGATACCGCTGACGGATGAGGCAGAGGAAGACATAGTGATTAATGATATAAAAGGGGAGGATGAATACAGATACATTGAAATAAAGGCAGAGGATTTTTTTACTTTATATCAAAGTGGATTTTTCAGAACAATCAATGATGAGTTGGATACTTTGATTGATGAGTATAATGACGAAATTATTGACCATTCGAAAGCCAAAGTCATTATAAAGTTAATCGAAAAGTATTCTGCAAAAAGATATTTAAGTGTTGGTGAGAAAGAGTTTTTGGATAACCTAAAGGAACTTTGTTTACAAGCGAGCCAACTAAACCGACCTTTATTTTTCGTATTGTAACGAATAGTATTACCACTTTCAACGAATCTGGGGTAAGAATATATCTTATTGATTTCTGCATCTTCCTAAATCTAAACCATCTATTGCTCAGTGAATAGGGTCGTAATTCGTTACCGGTATATTTAAAATATTGGCAGGCCATTACTATTAAATTTCAACCTGCCAATACCTCTATAAGATTATTTAATCACTTCACTAACTTCACCGCATTCAAGCATTTTAACGCCAAAATAGGGGTTGCGTATCTTGTCAGACTCGCTTAACCAATAGCCGCCTTTGTCTTCATTCGCCATTGGGCAATATGAGTAATACACCGTCTGGCCGGCTCCAAAAGCCTTTACCAACGCATACATATTGGCAGTTAAAGGGGCAAGGTGCAATCGCTGGTGCGATAAATCGGCCGAGCCTGCAATATGCTCAGTATTATTAATCAGTTTAGCGTAATACTGGTTGTACACCTTGTTTTGTTCTGGGGTAAGTGTGGTAGAGTCAAAAGCTTTGAATGCATCACGCAAAGCGGCTGCACTTTTTCTTGATTCAACGGCTTGTTCATCAACCATTGCATTTTTCATCTGCATATAATGCCCGAAAGCAGTTTTCATCAGTTCAGCAGTTTGTGGGGCTATGTCACCAAAAGAGTGTTGGGTTTCAGTAGTTTTTGTTTCTGCTTTAGGTGCTTTTTTCTGGCAGGCGGCCAGTACTAAAAGGCCCAGTAATATCGAAACTATCAGTATTTTTTTCATAACGTTTATTAATTGTTAGATGTAAATGGGTCTACGAATTAAAGTTAATACAAACATACGGTATAAAATAGGCACAAGGCACTAATAACGCCTTGTGCCTTCTAAAACCTTATTTTTCTTCAACAGTAAAACCTACTGACTTTACTGCGTCTTCAATAAGTTCAGGGGTGATGTTTTCACCTGTAACCGTTAGGGTTTTTTCGGGGTTGTTAATATCAACCGACCAATTGTTTTCGCCTACGGTATTGTTTAGTGCATTGGTAACTGTGCGCACACAGCCCATGCAATTAATGTTGGTTTTAAATTGTAGTGTTTCCATTTTGTATTGGTTATTTATTATTAATTAATCAAGTGGTTTTTGGTGTTTTTACGAATAATATCGCACATAGTGCAGCGAGTAGTGAAATAATGCCCGCCACAATAAATGCAATTTGGAAGCTATTGTTTAGCGCGGTTGACATAGCCGTGCCGTTAGATGCAAGGGTATTTGCGGTAGAAGTGGCAATAGCTACGGCAATAGCCAACCCGATGGCTGAACCTATTTGATAGCTGGTATTTACCAAACCCGATGCAAGCCCTGTTTCTTCAGGTTTAGCTCCCGACATAGCAGCTATGGTGCCGGGTATATAAGCCAGCGCCATCCCAATTGCAGCCAGTATTGAAGGGCCAAGTATGTGTGCTACAAAGCTGCCGTTTTCAGGTGCGGCTGAAAACCAAAACAATGATACGGTGAGGGCAAGCAAACCCATGACAAGGTTGGATTTGAACCCTAATTTTTGAATTAGTTTTCCGGTTACACCTACCATCAGCACCATAATTACAAGAGTCATGGGTAGTAACGCCAAGCCCGAATTAAAGGCAGATAATTTTAAGGTTTGTTGTAAGTACAGATTCAAGTAGAACCATAACGGAATCCATGCAGCAGCCATCAAAGCCATAACGATATTACCTGCTGAAAGATTGAAGGCCTTGAAGATGGAAAGCGGAATTAATGGTTGTTTCTTTTGTTTTTGCAGCTGGATAAAAGCAATAATCAAAACAAGGGCAGTAACAAGTAAACCAATGGTTTGTGCCGATGTCCAGCCGGCTTGTTCGCCGGTTACAATAGCATACACCAAGGCAATAAGTGCAGTGGTGGCTAAAAGTGCACCGGGTAAATCAACCGAGCCCTTTTGCTTAGTACCTGTTAATAGTAGTGAAGGCGCAGCTAACATTACAAGAATACCCATGGGGATGTTTATGTAGAACACCCATTGCCATGAAACCCATTCGGTAAGCAGACCACCTAAAAACACACCGGCCGAACCGCCGGCAGCGGCCGATGCTCCCCAAAAACCAAAGGCTTTGGCCATTTCTTTAGGGTCGGTAAACATACTCATTACCAAAGTAAGAGCGGCAGGAGCGATAAGTGCCGAACCAAAGCCTTGCAAAGCTCTTGCTGCATTTAGTACTGATGGATTCCAAGCCAAACCGGCCAGCAATGATGATGCGGTTAGGATGGTGAAACCCGTCATAAAAATTTTGCGGGGGCCGTAAATGTCAGATAGTTTACCACCAAGGAGGAGAAGGCCCCCGAACAAAATAACGTAGGCATTAAAAATCCATTGGAGCGATGAGGCGGTGTACCCCAAGTCTTTTTGAATAGCCGGAAGAGCAACCCCGATAATTGAGGTGTCCATAATTACCATAAACTGCGCTGTGCAAAGCACTGCCAGTGCAGCCCACCTTTTTGCATAAGGCATAGGAGTGGCTTTAACATTAGTTGTTTTCATAGTTTTATATGTTTTTTTGAGATTATTTCTCGGTGTTTTTGAACTTAAGGCGAAGGCTGTTGCTTACTACGGATACCGAGCTTAAGGCCATTGCAGCTCCGGCAATCATAGGGTTTAGCAAGAAACCGAAGGCGGGGTACAAAACCCCGGCGGCCACAGGTATTCCGATAATGTTATAGATGAATGCCCAAAACAAGTTTTGCTTAATGGCTGTAACCGTAAGTTTTGACAGCTTGAGGGCTTGGGGTATTTTGGTAAGGTCGGAAGATATAATGGTCATTTTTGCAACATCAATCGCAATGTCCGAGCCTTTGCCCATCGCTATACTTACATCTGCCTGTGCAAGTGCCTGCGTATCGTTGATACCGTCTCCCACCATTGCCACTATTTTGCCTTGTTGTTGCAGTTGTTTAATAAAATCGTGTTTATCCTGCGGCATCACTTCGGCTTTGTAATGTTGTATGCCTGCGTGGGCGGCTACTGCTTTCGCTGTATTTTCATTATCCCCTGTAAGCATATACACTTCAACACCCATGCTTTGCAGTTGTTGCACGGCTGTTACCGAAGTAGGCTTTATCACATCGGCAACTGCAATGGCAGCCAACACAGCGGTTTCATCGGCAAAATAAAATACAGTTTTTGCCTTTTGTTGCCACTCATTAGCCGTATTGAGCAATGATTCTTTTACCGCAATATTTTTGGCCGAAAGCAGTTTTTTGCTACCCACATAATAAGTACGGTTGGCTACGTGGGCTTGTATCCCCATACCTGTAATACTTTCAACATGAATGTGATGATGTTCAGCCTTGGCAACATTGCCGTCAAGATATTTTACAACGGCTTCGGCCAGCGGATGCTCGCTTTTGGCTTCAATGGCATACAATACAGGTGAAAGAGTTGCTATATCAGTATCAGCGGTCCATTCAATATTGGTAACAGTAGTATTTCCCTCGGTTATTGTGCCGGTTTTGTCAAGCACTATGGCGGTTACTTTGTGGGCAGTTTCAAGGCTTTCAGCATCTTTTATCAATATTCCCGCATCAGCACCTTTACCCACGCCAACCATAATGGCTGTGGGTGTGGCTAATCCCAATGCACAAGGACAGGCTATTACCAAAACAGTAACAACTGCCAACAGTGCTTGCGATACGGCATTATCTCCCCCGAAAATCAACCACACCAATCCGCTCAGAATGGCCAGTACTATTACAACGGGCACAAATATTTTGGCTATTTTATCTACCAAGTGCTGCACTGGGGCTTTGCTGCCTTGCGCTTCTTGCACCATTTTAATTATTTGGGCAAGAATGGTATCGCCGCCTACTTTTTGAGCTTTGAAACGCAAACTGCCTTTTTGGTTAATGGTACCTGCAAATACTTTAGCACCTTCGTGTTTTTCAACAGGCAAAGGTTCGCCGCTAATGGTGCTTTCATCTATAAAAGAGTGTCCGTCGGTAACAATACCATCCACAGGAATTTTTCCACCCGGCTTCACTACTAATACGTCGCCTACTTTTACTTCCGCAATTTTTATTTCTTGTTCATGTCCGTTGCCGTGAACTACTGTAACGGTTTGCGGTTGCAAGCCTATCAGTTTTTTTAGTGCCGTAGAGGTGTTAGATTTTGCTTTCTCTTCTAGCATCTTACCCACCAAAATAAAGGCCACTACTACTGCGGCAGCTTCAAAATACACGTGGTTGTGTATGCCTTGCTGATGAAACCAAGTAGGGAAAAACGTAACGGCAGCACTAAAAGCATAGGCCATACCCGTGCTTAGTGCCACTAATGTATCCATATTGGCCGAGCGGTGTTTGGCTTGTTTATAGGCGTTTGCAAAAAACTGCCTGCCAAACCAAAATACAACGGGGGTGGTAAGCACCATCATTATATAGTTGGCAAAAGGCATATCCATAAACAGCATACCTATTACCACTACGGGGAGACTAAGCAAAGAAGCCCAAATGGTTTTGGTCTTTAGTTGGCGGTAATAGTTTTGATGTGCCTCTTCTTTTAGTTGTCGGCTGTTGGTTTCGTCAATCAGCAAATCATAGCCGATGGATTGCAGCGCAGCTTTTATTTTATCAGGAGTGATAATATCAGGCAAAAACTCAACTTGCAGTGAGGTATTGGCAAAGTTTGCCGATGCATTAATAACACCCGGTAGGGCTTTGGTGATGCTCTCGGCACTAACTGCGCAAGAGGCACAAGTCATACCTGTTACCGGATACGTTTTTTTGATAGCAGGCACATCGTAGCCTACGTCACGTATTGCCGCTACAAGGTGGGCAATGCCTGTTTTCTTCTCGTCAATTTCAACAATCGCTTGTGCGTTGTTCAACTCAACTTTGTGTGAGATAACCCCGTTTTCTTTGGCAAGGGTATTGTCAATTATCAGGGCGCAATGTTCACTATCCATACCTTGTATGGGTAGGGTTACTTTTGTGAATCCGTTTGTTGCAGCCATTTTTGTATTAAATTTTACGATACAAAGATGGTGTGGGAAAATGGGGTGGGTGTTACAGGATTCCGGCTGAATGTTTCAAAATTTACACCTCGTCTAAACTTTTACGCTGATGATTTTTGAGTTGCTTAAAGGTGCTGGGCGTAAAGCCGGTTACTTGCTTAAACTGCGAGCTAAGGTGTGCCACACTGCTATACCCCAATTTAAAAGCCATTTCGGATAAGGTCAGTTCATCATACACCAGCCATTCTTTTACCTGCTCGGTTTTTTGGGCAATAATGTATTTCTCTAACGTGGTGTTTTCGGTTTGAGAGAAAAGCTGGCTAAGGTAGTTGTAGTCTTTACCAAGCTCTTGTTCAAGCAATACGGATACTTTCAGCTTTTGGTCTTCCAGATAGCCTGAGCGGATAAGGCTGATAACAAACGACTTTATGGTATTTATCAGCTTGGCTGATTTTTCTTCAATCAGCTCAAAGCCGTTTTCTTTCAATACATCGGCAAGGGCAGCAGTGTCGAAATCGTCGTTCAGAATTTCGGCACTGCCAAGTGTTACCTCGCCTATAACAGCCCCCGCCTTCGTAAGCTCTTCGCTTACTACTCTTATGCAGCGGGGGCATACCATATTTTTTATGTTTATTTTTTGCATTGCTTTGGCAAATGCTGTTAAAACGGACTTGAGTACCGAGAATCTTTGGTTAATGTCTCATCGGTAAGGGTTTTTAGGAATGCTACCAAATCGGCTTTTTCCTGTGCATCTAACAATAAACCTTGACTTATGGTTTGTTGCAGGGCAGGGTCAAGCGTTGCCGATTGTTTAAGCCCGCTGTTGTAATGCTCAACCACCTGTTCAAGAGTGGTAAACCTGCCATCGTGCATATAAGGTGCGGTAAGCGCAATATTACGCAGACTGGGTACCTTAAACTTAGCCTTATCACCGGCTTTGTTGGTTACTTTTTCCCTACCTATGTCGGTAATGCCTGCATTATCATCAAGGCCGTTGTTCATGTATTGGTCGTTTTCAAAATTATCGCCTCCGTGGCAATGAGCGCAATCAGCTCCCGAAGAGTCGGGGAAAAACGGGTTAAATTCTTTAAAGAACAAGATACGTCCCCTTTGTTCGGCAGGCGTAAGCTGGGCTTTACCCTCCAAATACAAATCGTATTTAGATTTGTTTGAAACAATAGAGTTCATAAACTGCTCCATAGCCAATGAAATTTTAAGCGGGGTGATTTCTTCGCTGCCAAAGGCACGCACAAATTGGTCTTTGTAGGTTTGGCTTTGGTTTAGTTTTGAAACGATATTAGCAAGGGTTTCGTCCATTTCCAACTCGTCCTGAATAGGCTTTAATGATTGGTCGCGAAGCAAGTGCGACCTTCCGTCCCAAAAAAACTCGTTAGAGTGCCAAGCCATGTTAAAAATAGTCATTGCCTGACGTTTGCCATTCAACCCGCGCACACCTACAGAGAACTTTGCAGTATCAGTAAAGGCATGTTCTTGGCGGTGGCAACCAGCACAAGCTAGCGAGCCGTCCTTCGACAGCATTTTCTCATAAAAAAGCATCCTGCCCAGTTTCACACCTTGTGCGGTTAAAGGGTTGTCTTGGGCAATAGTAGGAGCGGGGAATGTGCCATATTCAAGCACATAGGGGGTATTGTCATACTCAACACCTTTAGAGGTATTGTTATTCTCTTTTTTACAACTGTAGGCGGTAATAAGCATTACCGAAAAAGCTGCAAAAACCGTGATATACGCTGTAGTTCTCATGGTTTAAATTTTTTGTTGTTTACAAAATCATAATCGGTGAGGCTTTTTAAGAAAGCCACCAGTTGTGCTTTTTCCGTTGGTGTAAGCTGCAAAGGCATTATGAGTTTGCTTTTATGCGGGTGGTTTTTCCCTCCTGTATTATAGTGTTCCACAACCTCCTCCAATGTTTTCAGTGAGCCGTCGTGCATATAAGGTGCGGTTAGTGCAATGTTGCGCAGGGTAGGCACTTTAAACAACGCTAAGTCTGTGTCATTATTCGTTAGTCGTTTGCGGCCTATATCGGCATAGGTTTCGTACAAACCGTTGTTACTAAAGGCGTAATTGCTAAAGTTAAACCCTCCGTGACACGATGAGCAATTGGTTTTTGCACTGAAAAACAGCTCCATTCCCTTAATCTCATCAGGTGTTAACGCGCTCGTATTTTTTTGAAAGTAATAACGGTCATAGGCACTGTTACCGCTGATAAGACTGCGTTCAAACATGGCTAAAGCACGGGTGATAACAAAGTGGTCGGGCGGACGGTTATAGGCCTCCCAACTCATTGCTACATACTCTTTGCTTTGCTGCAACCTGTCAGCAATCAGCACAATGTTAAAATCAAACTCATTGTGCTCCTGTATGGGTACCAACACTTGCATTTCAAGCGTAGGGACGCCGCCCTCTCTTGTAAAATAAGGCAAATAGGCTACGTTAGTCAGCGTTGGTGAGTTGCGAGTACCTGCACGCCCTTTTACACCCATACTGAAGGCCACATCATCACTAAAAGCGATATCGGCCTTGTGGCACGATGCACAACTTAACGAACTATCGGAAGACAGTATCGGGTCATAAAACAGTCGCTTACCCAATTCCCATCGCTTCAAACTATATTGGTTATCAACAGGGAAGGGAATAGGAGGGAAACCTTCGGGTACATCAATTCCTCCGTCAGTAGTAACGGGGGTATTGTTTGTCTCTTTTTTGCAGGCAAACACCAGCAGCACAATGGCTGCAAAGAGTATGTATACCCGAAGATTGCGCATGGTTTACAGATTACTGTACTATCAGTTTTTTGGTAAGCAAGCTATAATCGCCGTTCATCAGGCTCACCATATAAATACCTTTTTCAAGGTTGGCTATTTCAACCGATTGTCCGGCGTTTGCCGCTATTTCAGTTACCACTCTACCTGTAATATCGGTTACCTGTATTGCAGTATACGAAACGGTGTTGTCAGTAATTTCAACACTTACATTGCTACCATTGCTTGGGTTGGGGTAGATGGCAAGCGCATTGGTTGATACTGCCTCATTAACTCCGGCCAATATATTTTTAGCTCCTGAATCAGAAGTAAACACATG
Source organism: Bacteroidota bacterium (assembly GCA_008933805.1). Classification (NCBI taxonomy): domain Bacteria; kingdom Pseudomonadati; phylum Bacteroidota; species Bacteroidota bacterium. Next base: position 52,467 of record WBUH01000003.1, on the reverse strand, counting down.
GTCTCTAAAGTTTTGCATCAATTTAATAGTCTCTGCACCCTCGCCGTGTACAATCACGCCACCCGAAACATTAATGTTTTCGAGAGCTTTTGTATAATCTGCCTTAAGGTTAATGTGTAGTTGACCGAAAACATCCTGTGCCGTTAAGGGTATCTGGATGGCATAGTAATAATCGTTGCCCAAAGCGTGCAATTCATAACCGGTATTTAGGTTACTGCCTGCTTTACCTTCCATGGCTACAAAGCGGTAGCCCGCAGTCCAACCCCAGTGCATTGAAGGTGATTTGGGTGCCAAAGGGTGCCCTACCGCCCATTGCGAAGGGTCTTGGTTGTTTTGTGGTGAGTTTACACCTACAGAAAACTTAACGCCTTCAATAGTAGTAACATTGTACGAACCTAAATCAACCGATAAGTCTGATGCAGCATTGGCAAGAATGTAAACACCCGTAGCTTCGGTTGTTTTTCCGCCATCGTGTATAATGCTGATTTTTGAAATGTAGTATTGTAACCTGCTTACATTAAACGCATTGCCCAAGTTGTTTTCAGCGGCTAAGTTTAATGCAAAATCTTTATCCTTTAGTAGGTGTTTAACGTTCAGTTTTACAGTGGTTTGTGCTGAAACTACAGCAACTGTAAATAGTGCCAGAACGGTTGTAATTATCTTTTTCATAACGAAGTATTACGTGTTGTTAAATTGTTTTTTAATGTAATAAATGAAAATAGTTCAGCAGTTGATGCCGAACAATAAGAAGAACTGCCCGTGACTACAGGCAAGGAGAAATCAGATGCGGAAAGTTTGATAAAGCACCCCAAAATCTTGGGATAGGGGCGGTGATTTGGAGTAGTGCCCGATATTGTTTAGTGCACCGATGCTGTATATAGCCACACCCATTGTTGAGGGGATGACGGCAGCAATAATGCTTAAAGTGCTGTGTTGTTGGTCGGCTGTTTGATGTTGCGCAGTGATATCAACTTTACTGAAAAAAGTATGGTTGCTGCAACAAGGGGTTTTTGATACTTGAGGCAAGTTGGAAGCTTGCGTTGCTTTTGAAGGGTTAACACATACGCCCGAGCCATTGTTGTTGAGGGTAGCCATGCAGTTTTCAGCAGTACCGAAAAAGCTGACGTTCTTTATTGTGTTTTTGCAAAAGTGAATATCCACTGCAAGCCCTACGGATGCAGTAAAAGTTAGTACAGCCAATAGCAGTGCCAACACTTGTATGGATATTTTTTGTCTCACAACGTATAAAACTCAAATATAAGTTATTTTATAAATTTTACTGTTGACTTTTAATGTGTAGTAAGACGGCTAATAAGTTACAAATGTGAGTTTAGTTAACACAAAGCCCTAATTTTGCTGTAATGAAATACTATTTAGTAGCCGGCGAGGCTTCGGGCGATTTACACGGCAGTAACTTGATGAAGGAACTGAAACGGATGGATGCTGAGGCTGAGTTTAGGTTTTGGGGCGGGGATTTGATGCAGGGGCAAGGTGGTGAGTTGGTGAGCCATTATAAAGAGCGGGCCTACATGGGGTTTTTAGAGGTAGTGATGCACCTGCGCACCATATTGGGTTTTATGAAGCAATGCAAGGCGGATGTGCTGGCTTGGAAACCCGATGCATTGATATTAATAGACTATCCGGGGTTTAACCTGCCTGTGGCTGAGTTTGCCCACGCACACGGTATTAAGGTACATTATTATATATCGCCGCAGGTGTGGGCATGGAAAGAGAACAGGGTGAAGAAGTTTAAGCAATACGTGGATGAAATGTATGTGATACTGCCCTTTGAGAAGGATTTTTATAAAAACCGCTGGCAGTACGATGTGCATTTTGTGGGTCATCCGTTATTAGATGCACTAAAGAGTTTTGCCACTGAAGATAATTTTAAAGAAAAAAACGGACTTGACGACCGACCTGTGATTGCCCTGTTACCGGGCAGCCGCAAGCAGGAAATAACCAAAATGCTGGGTGAAATGTTGAAGGTGATTGGTGATTTTCCCAAGTATCAGTTTGTGATTGCGGGAGCGCCATCGCAGCCCGTAGCTTTTTATGAAAGTTTGATACCGCAAGCGGTGAAGAGTTCGGTTAAAATCATCTCAAACAAAACCTACGATTTATTAAGTATTGCTGAGGCTGCCCTTGTTACATCGGGCACTGCCACGCTTGAAACCGCTTTGTTTGAAGTACCCGAAGTAGTTTGTTATAAAGGCAGTAATGTATCGTACCTTATTGCCAAGCAATTGGTAAAGAATATCAAATACATTTCGCTGGTAAACTTGGTGATGGATAAGGAACTGGTGCGCGAACTGATACAAGGCGAGATGACCGAAAATAACATCAAAAGCGAGTTGGCAGCCATTATTAAAGGCGGAGCTAAACGCGATGCAATGTTACAAGGCTATAAAGAATTGAAAACTAAATTGGGTAACGAGGGTGCTTCGGCCAATACGGCGCAACTGATTTACCAATCGTTGCGGTAATTTTATTTTAGATGTTGCATCAGGTTAAAAAATGATTTTCTTGCAATTACAATATGCGGGAGGACTTAAGTCCTCCCGCATATTGTAATTTTAATAGTATGGGATTTTAATCCCATGTAAAAAACAAAGCCCGCGGAGTAAAATCTCCGCGGGCTTTTGATTGATATAATGTTGATGCAATTACATACTGGCGGTTTGGCCGGCAGGGTTTTGCAAAGCTCCGGTAAATCCTATCGGGCCTTCGCCTGCATAGGTCATAGTACCGTTAAGGGTTTGACCGCCATCTGTAGAGCTGATATTCAAGGCAACTACATTTTGGTTAGGTCGGCAGCCCATTAACCAAGCACCGCCCGGATGCCAAGGAGCTGATGAACCGCCCCATTGGTTTTGTACCTGATAGGTGTTGTTACCTACCAACGTTGCTATAAACCCTATTGGGCCTTCGCCAGCATAGGTCATAGTGCCGTTTAAGGTGTTACCGCCGTCGGTAGAGGTTGCATTCACCGCTACCACGTGTTGGTTGTTGCGGGCACCAATTACCCAAGTACCGCCGTTGTGCCAAGGAGCTGATGAACCGCCCCATTGGTTTTGGGTAGCATAGTTGTTGTGTACCAAACCGTACAATACTTGTTGCTGAGTTTGCTCAAACAAAAAGTTTTGTGAGTTTAAACGCCAGTTTATATACGAGTTAAAATGGTTGTTGGCAGTATTTAGCTGATAGCCGTTTAGTGCAGTTTGGTTGCCAGTGTACCATGGGTTGCTTGTTTGTCCGTTTGCTTCAAACTTCACTCCGTAGCCAAACAGGTTTTGGTTAACACCTGTAAATTCTGAGGGTAAACCGGTGCTGTAATACATCTGCAAATTCACAAAATTGATGTAGTTATTAATGGTATCAACATCGGTGTGATCGTTGGTGGCAGGAGAAATCGACAAATAGTATTGCTCGCCTTGTTGCTGAAACACTTCGCCGATTGCTTTGAACAGCGTTTTAAATTGGTCGGTAGTAGTAACAGTAGATAAGTTCCATTCCCAATCCACGTCAAATCCGTTCAGCCCGTAGTGTTGCATATACTTCAACAAGTTCTGGGCAAAGTTTGCAGCATTTTGTTCAGGGGTATAGTTTGAGTTTGAAAAAATGTTCTTAATCTGGTCGCCTGCACCGCCGTAGTCAAGCGTTACACCAAACTTAAGGTTGGGGTTGTTTTTTGGCGCATCGTTTAAAATATTCTCCATATACACCTGATTGTGCGGAGCATTGCCCATCGCAATGGTGTATGATGAACCGTCGCCCGCAGGAATAGTGCTGCTACTGGTTGGCACGGTTTCTACAAAACACATGTACAATATATCAATGGCTTGATATACGTTGTTTTGAATAAGGGTTTGGTAACAGCTGTTAGGGCTGTTGTAAGTAGCTCCGCTGGGTTCGTCTTCGTTCAGATAAATCCAAGCGTTTACAAGATTTGCATTTGTTGTCATGATAGTAATGTTTTTGATAGTAGTTAGTATTAATAATTTCGATTGATTAAACAGCTGGATAAGCTGCCCTGCAAGGTTTAATGTGCCCGCAGTAGCACAAATTATGGGGTGTTAGCCCGTATGGAACAATGCAATGATTTGTTACTCAAAGCTAATATAATAAACACGATACCGTACATTACTTTTTGATTATTTTTTATCAGCATCAGTAGCTCATTAATAAACAAAAGGCACTAAAGTGAATTGTTATCTCACCTAGTGCCTTTGGCCTATACAAATCAATTACTGCTTTGCCGTTGTAATATTATAAGCGTGCACTTTCGGCACGGCCGGGTACAAGGGGCCGCAAAACATCCAGCAACTTATCCATTGCGCGGTGTTCGGGAGTAAAATCAACCCATTTACCGCTTTTAGCAAACTTTTGTAACTCATTCACCAGTACAGGCAATTCTTTCCAGTGCGGTATGCACCTTTTGTGTGCCTCAAGCCAGTTGAAACGGAACAATGGGTTTGTTGTATCGGGGGTTAATATCCCAGTAGCAATTAATTGGGCTGCATCGGTTATTTTTTGGTGGCACAATACACACTCCCTGTTTGCGTTGGGTAAAATGGTTTCGTGCACAAATTGTTTTTGGCGCACTGCCATTTTGCCCCAAGGGTGTTGGTTTACACAAATTTTGTGTAGCGCAGCACCGTTAAAAACAAACAAAGGATCGTGCAGGTTGCTCACCAAGTGTGGGAAGATGATAACATCCCTGCGGTTTTCCATTGGCACCCCGCATAATTTGCAAAGGTTGCCACGGGTAAATAAAGCCATATATTTAATATTTTTAGTTATTACATTTATCTGAACAAAATACATCCCTGCAATTGCCAAATAGCAAAAGTTTAATAAAGGATGGTGTTAAAAATTACAGTATCAACAAGCGGTTTTCTTGTCGGATAGGGGAGCGTTCTTACAATCTCAGCGGCGTTTAATCTTCGCTGGGCTCACGGCCTTCGGCCATGCGTACAATTTGCGGGCTGAATTTTGCCAGCACATCTACCAAATTGGTTTGTGCGGCCATTACCTGCTCGATGTTTTTGTAGGCCATCGGCGATTCATCCACATCACCACCAATCAGTTGTATGCCTTGTGCGCTTAACCGTTTTTTCATTTGGTGAAGCGTGAACATACTTTTAGCGGCACTTCTCGACATGGCTCTACCCGCCCCGTGTGATGCCGAGTTGAGCGAGCCTTGCCCGCCTTTGCCCATTACCACATAACCGGGTGCCAGCATACTGCCGGGTATAATGCCCAGCACACCTTCGCCGGCGGGAGTAGCTCCTTTGCGGTGCATTATTACCTCTTCGCCATTGGGCAGGGTTTCTTTCCATGCAAAATTGTGATGGTTTTCTACCCGTGCTATGGGTCGTTGGCGTAATGCTTTAGCCATTTTGCTGTGAATCTCGTGGTGGTTGGCACTCGAATAATCTCCAGCAAGGTTCATCGCCAGCCAGTATTCTTGTCCTTCTTCACTGCCCAAATCCAGCCACGCCAAGTGTTTCACCTCTTTTACCAAGCGGGTTTTTCGCATGGCAATATTGCTGTAGGTATTGGCAATATGCGCCCCAAAGCCGCGTGAGCCTGAGTGCGAAAGCAAAGCAAGGTATTGGCCTGCCGGTACATTAAAGCCTGTTACGGGTGCAGTAACATCAATAATTCCCCATTCAACAAAATGGTTCCCTGTGCCTGATGTTCCTAATTGTCGCCATGCCTTATCTTTCAGCCGTTTCAATCCTGAAAAAGCATTCCAGTCGGTGCGGTCAAAAAGCGATTCATCGTGCTTCACTTTGGTTTCTCCGCCGCTGCCAAACACCGTATGATCAACCAGCAGTTTTTTCAGGGTATCAGCATCTTCAAACACCCTGTTTCCGGGCAGGTCAAACACACTTAAGCACATACGGCAGGCAATATCCACGCCTACGGCAAAGGGTATTACAGTATTTGCATCGGTTGCCAGTACACCGCCTATCGGCAGGCCATAGCCCACGTGGGCATCGGGCATTAGTGCCCCTGCTTTTGCTATGGGCAGTTTCATTGCCAAATCCATTTGGGCAATGGTATGGCTGTCAATACCGTCAGCCCCAAACACCTCATACCCCAGCGAGCTTCTCAGCTTCCATGTGTGTTCCTGCATGGCAGGCACCACGTTGGCTTTGTGTTTTTTTATTTCGGGAATTACCGCTGCAAAAGGGTGGCTTTTATCTTGCTCTACCGTTTCGGGTTCATCCCATACTTGCTTCGCCATTTCAAGCACTTTGCGTTTATCCACGCCTTGTTTTTTTATCATCACTTTTGCCAGTTGTCCTATAGATTTCAGTATGGTTTTGTCACTGATACCAAGGGCTGCCAGCTCGTGATTATTAATTTTTACGTTCTTAGCCATTATGATATTTTTATTTTTTATGCCCCATTATCCGTTGTGGTAATGAGATGCCGAAACAAGTTCAGCATGAAAACAAAAAGCCCCGGATGCTTTGTTACTGCGTCCGGGGCCTTTTAATATCGGGGCTAAAAGCGTTTAGCTTTTATGTTTAGGCACACGGACGTGCAACCCACCATCGTATCCTTTGGTGTTGCTAAGTAGTTGTATGTCGCGGTGCATTAGCATTTTATTAGTTCTGTTAAAGGGTTAAACTTCGTTATATAGGTTTAATACCTTATTGTGCTACAAAGGTAAATAATAATTTTTGGTGTTAGCAAATGGTTTTTTGTAAAATTTATGTAAAGATGGAAAATAAGAGTTTAATATAAGTAAAGATTAAATGATTATGACACCAGCTCCGGCTTTTCTTTTCTAGGGAGAGAGGCCGTATATTGGTCATCCCGAACTTGATTCGGGATCGCACTCGGTATTTAATGTGAATTGGTATTGCGATGTTGAAACAAGTTCAACATGACTTGGTGCTGATAGTAACCACAAAACCTGTCCTGCTGACGAAGGAAGCATCTTATTGGAAATGTGTGATAAGCTTTGAGCTACACATTTGAACGAAGAAATTTCGCTGCGCTCAATTTGACAGTGTGAGTTACGCAGGGATTTCCCGAGCCTGCCGAAAGGTGCGGCTGGCGGTCATCCCGAACTTGATTCGGGATCTCACTTCATATTTAGCATGAATTGGTAGTGCGATGGTGAAACAAGTTCAACATGACTGGGTGCTGGTAGTAACCACAAAACCTGTCCTGCTGACGAAGGAAGTATCTTATGACAAAAGCGTGTTCAGCTTTGAGTTGACATATTTGAGATAAGAAATTTCGCTGCGCTCAATTTGACAGTGTGGGTTGCGCAGGGATTTCCTGAGCCTGCCGAAGGGTGCGCAGGGAGGTAATGGCTTGACTTCTTGTGATTATTTACAAACCGTATCGGTTGCTTTTAACTCCATAACAGCTTGTTGGGTAGTAGAGTCACCTACAATCTTTAAATCAAAAGAATTGGCTTGTTTGCTGATACGATAGCCTTTACGAATGTGTTCTCCTGTGTTTTGGTGACCGCCCCAGCCCGTAAAATATTCAACAGTGTCATTACCGTTTAGCAATTGTACGGTAACAATACCGCGGCTGTTTTCTTCTAAAAACACTTTTATCACCTGACCGCTAAATTGTTGTTCGTAAGCTTTTTCGCACTGGGTTTTCAGTTTATCACCGTGTTGTTTAAACCAAAAGTACAAGTACGCACCAAAGGCTAAAAAACCACCGATAATAATAAGGTTACGGATTTTACCCATCCGTTTGGTAAGCCAGTAAATACCGGTGTCGTTATCGTTGTTCCTGTTGCGAAGGGTATTAAACTTGTTTGAAATGTCGCCTTTCTGCATGGTTATTCTTTTATCAGCACTCCGTTTTGTATGCTTTCACCTATTTGTAAACGATAGGTATAGATGCCTTGTGCTGGCATAATACCGTTTTGTTGGGTGAGCCACTCTAATTGTTGTTGTCCGGCTGCGAAAATAGTAGAAGAGGTGTAAACTGTTCTGCCCAAAGCATCCACAATTTGTAATGCAACAGTTTCTTCTTTTTGCAGGAAGAAATTAAACATTACTTTATGGTTGAAAGGGTTGGGGCTTGCCAATACTTTGTAAGCTGATTCAGACTCAACAGGGGTGGTGCGTAAAGTAACCAATCCGCCTTCGTTTAAACAGTTGAGGGTGTTAATGGTTATGGTACTAAATTTTTCAGGAACGGATTTGCCCGGCCAACGCACAATAACACTATCTACCTGTTTATGGGCACCCATACCGAAAAACAACCGCAATGGTTTTTGGCTGTTGATACCCCGCCCAGAAACTACGTCTTGCATGTAGGCTTTACCATCGGCATATACCCACACACGGGCACCAATGGCTTTTTTGTTGGCGGTAGTTCCGTGCAATTCAATACTAACAAAGTTGCCCCCGTGCGGAGCGGTGTTTTTATAAAAACGGAAATTAGAAGCAGGTCCATGACCTATAAAAACATCAAGCTTACCATCGTTATCGTAATCAATAAACGTAGGGTTTTCGCTGCCGTTCTTCTTGTTTAGCCCGTAGTGAAAGGTTTTTATAGCAAAGGTTTTATCAGGCTGTTGTATGTATACATCGTTAAAATTACAACCGTAAAAGGTGGTAGTCATTATATCCATTCTACCATCGTTGTTCAAATCACCAAAGGCGGCGTTGGCGTGGGTTTCTTCAAACTGGATGCCGGTTTTAGAAACTTGACCCGGTAGTTGCGATACTTGTCCCATCAAATCCTTAAACGAATAATTGGGCGCACCTTCGTTTTCAAACAAAACCGTCATGCGGGTATCTTCTTTCACCGTAATGTTGCTGCCGTTTGCTCCCCAAGGAGCAAGGTATTGCACGGGCGGCATATTGCGCGGATGCGAAAAATTGCTGTGCAGCAAATCCATGTCCCCGTCGTTGTCATAATCAGCCCAATCACAGCCCGTACTCATGTTATAAAACAAGGTACCGTTGTTATTATCAATGGGGGTAAAAGAAATAATATCCTCCCAAGTAACGTCGCCGTTGTTACGGAAAAAATTATCGTAGCTGGTAACGCGGTCTAACGATGCTGCATAATTAGCCACGTATAAATCCAAATCCGCATCGTTATCATAATCTACCCATTGGCTGCCCCGACTAAATCCGTTAACACCCTGCATTTTATTGCCGTTGTTAAGAGTAAACCCCAGTTGCCCGTCATTAATAAACATATAATTTGGCATGGGTGTTCCATAGGGTTCCCACAATTGGCCAATAAACAAATCAGGAAAGCCGTCGTTGTTTACATCGGCAACGCTAAAACTGGTAATAGCGTTAAAATCAACTGAAAAATTTACTTGTCTCTTTGTAAATGAGCCACTGCCGTTGTTTATAAACAGATAGTTTTGTGCAGGGTCGTGTGATAAGAATAGTATATCGTCCACACCGTTATTATCCATATCAATGAATAAGTTAGCGGCGGGTTGCAGAAAATAATCGATACCTGCTGTAGGGTTAATGAACTTAAATGTGCCGTTGCCGTTGTTTTTTAACAAACGGTCGCCAAGCAATACATCAATGTGACTATCACCGTCAATATCACCGCAAGCTATATTACCGGCATACGGCGGACCTGGTATTTTAAAGCCGGCCACATCACCCACTTCTTCAAACCATGGTTTTGCAGGCAACGCATCGTATTCAAGTACGGCATCAATCACAAAAGGACGGTTACCATTCACAGCCCACTGTCCTTGGGTATTCTCGGCAGTAGTGTAAAAATAATCCCCGCCGCTGTTTGGGTCGGTACTGCAACTTGGGGGTACAGCGTCCTGCCCTATGCGTAATTGCACGTTCACCATGTTGGTAAGGGCGACAAAAAACTGGTTATTCTCTACCCGCAACTTTAAACTGTCCAGCTTAATTTCAATACGCTCGGCAGCATCGTTTGTTTGCTTGGTAATTGTAATGGGGGTAAACAAATCGGCTTGTAATTGTGGAAACGACGAGCCGCCTTCGTGCCCGAACATTCGTACCGTGGCTGTTCCGCCTGTATTACCGCTAAGGGTAATTATAATGCTTTTAACTGTGGCCGGAGCTTTGGGTTCAAAACGGGCAAATTGTTTGGGATAGGTAGCCGCGCTATAGGTGGTAGAAAATAAACGTGCCGGCTTGTAATAACGCAAAGTATCAGCCGCCTGTGCCTTAAAACAGGTAAACAAAAGCAATACTGCCAAAATACGATCCATACCCGCTGCAAAGTTCGTAATTTTAATTAATGGATTATCATGCAACCTGTTTTAGTATTTTACCTTTGCACTATTATGCCCGAACCTTTAAAAAACTACTACAGTCCTGCATTTTTTGATACGTTGACAAACCGTCTTTCTAAGGCCATTAAAGGGTTTGATAAGCCGTTGTTCATTTCTAAAATATTTTTTGCCGGGTGGGATGCACTTGAGTTGAAACAACGTATGCGGCATACTGCAGTGGTGTTGCATGATTTTTTACCCCACGATTTTAAAAAGGCTGCGGATAGTTTGATAAAGATAACGGATGTGTTGCTTGACGGAAGGGAAGGGGCAATGGATTTTTTGCATATGTTTTTGCCCGATTATGTGGAGTTATACGGCATAGATGATTATGAAAACAGTATGCGGGCGTTTGAAAAGATTACCTGTTATGCCAGTGCTGAGTTTGCCATTCGTCCGTTTATAGTGAAGTATCCGCAAACTATGCAGCAAATGTTGGCGTGGAGCAAGCACCCCAATCCCTATGTACGCAGATTGAGCAGCGAGGGTTGCCGCCCGCGCTTGCCTTGGGCAATGGCTTTGCATGCTTTGAAAAAAGACCCATCGCAAATATTACCCATACTTGAGAATTTAAAAACCGACCCTGCGGAGACCGTGCGACGTAGCGTGGCCAATAACTTAAACGATATAGCCAAGGATAATCCCGATGTGGTGATGGAGATTGTGAAACGCTGGCAGGGTAGCCATGCAAATACTGATTGGATTATTAAACACGGTAGCCGCACGTTGCTTAAAAAAGGGCATAATGATGCGCTGGATGCGTTTGGTTTGAAGAGAGGTATTAAGGCACAAGTAGATAAGCTTACGGTTGCGCCGGCTAAACTAAAGATTGGAGATAAGGCCACGTTGGATTTTTTAATCACCCTAAAGGAAAAACAAGCCGAGAAACTACGGGTTGAGTACGGAGTGTATTATGTGAAAGCCAACGGAACAGCTAATCGCAAGCTGTTTAAGATTACTGAAAACAATTACGACCCAGCAAAGGCCGTATCGTTTAGTCGTACTTTACGGTTTCATGATATGACGACCCGCAAGCATTATTCGGGCATTCACAAAATTACGATTGTGATAAACGGACAGGAGTACGCTGAAACAGCCCTTGAGTTGGTATAATTTTAACAAGTTTACAAACATGGAGACGTACAAATTTGCGGCCAGGCTTACTCGTATTGACGGGGTGTATATGCATTACATCTTAATTGTTCCTGATGAGATTATCGAACGGATTAACAAACAAGGGCGCATTAGAACTAAAGGCACCATGAATGGAAGCCCGTTTGCATTAGCCATTCAGAACCTTAAAACAGGTGAGCGCTACTTTTCTGTAAGTGCTCCAATGCGAAGAGCGGCCAAAATACAGCTAAGCGTACCTGTGCAAACAGAGTTTATACTAGTGGATGAAAACGAGTTGGATATTCCTGAAGAGCTGATTGCTGTGCTTGATGAAGACCCTGAAGGCAAAGCGGCTTTTGATAAACTAACTACAGGCAGTAAACGCGGGTTGATACACTACATTACTTCAGTAAAAAATGTGGATAGCCGCATTAAACGAGCCATGCAGTTGGTAGAGAAAGCAAAAATGGGTTTGTTGAGTGTGCAACGCAAAAATGAAGAGTAATGTAAAAATGTTGTTGCGGTTGGATATTAGCCCTTTGCCTGCTTGATAATTAAAAAATTGATGTACCTTTGCACTGCTTATTAAGAAAGACGGAGGGACTAGGCCCTGTGAAGTCTTGGCAACCCATCCCGGTGGGTGCCAATTCCTATCCCAAACAGCCTCTGCTGTGGCGGGTGAAGATGAGCAGATACCGACTACAAATCCTAGCTTTTTTATTAGTTAATCGTACAATAGCAGCGATGGTTTATCATCAATGGCTAATGTGCTAATGATTTTTGTATGCAAAATAAACAGCAACAACTGGAAGAACTGTTAAAGCAACGTATCTTAGTATTGGATGGTGCAATGGGTACTATGATTCAGCGATACAAGCTTGAAGAAAACGATTTCCGTAACGAAAACCTTAAAGACCATCCTCATCCCTTAAAAGGAAATAACGACCTTTTGGCGCTTACCCGTCCTGATGTATTGGCGGCTATTCACCGTCAGTATTTAGAAGCAGGCGCAGATATATTAGAAACCAATACGTTTAGCGGTACTACCATCGCACAAGCGGATTACCGCTTGGAAGATTGGGTGTATCAAATCAATTATGAGTCGGCAAAACTTGCCCGACAAATAGCCGATGAGTTTACTGCCAAAACACCTGATAAACCCCGTTTTGTTGCAGGTTCAATGGGGCCTACCAACCGTACTGCTTCGCTATCACCCGATGTTAACGACCCCGGTTACCGCGCAGTTACTTTTGATGAATTAGTAATAGCGTTTAAAGACCAAGCTAAAGCACTTATTGAGGGCGGAGCCGATATTTTATTGGCAGAAACTATTATCGATACACTAAATGCAAAAGCAACTTTGTTTGCTTTTGAGGAGCTGTTTGAAGAACTGGGCTACCGAGTTCCGGTGATGGTGTCGGGAACAATTACGGATGCCAGCGGACGTACCCTTAGCGGGCAAACTACAGAAGCCTTTTTGATTTCGACCTCGCACTTGCCCTTATTAAGTATCGGGCTTAATTGTGCGTTGGGAGCGTCAGCGTTGCGTCCGTATTTACAGGTGATGGATCAAAAATCTGATTTCTTTGTAAGTGCGCACCCTAATGCGGGATTGCCCAACGAGTTCGGACAGTACGACCAAACCCCCGAAGACATGGCCAACCAAATTGAAGAGTTTTTGAAAGAGGGCTTGGTAAATATTGTGGGCGGTTGCTGCGGAACTACCCCTGACCACATTAAGGCAATAGCCGAAGTGGCGGCGAGGTATGAACCGAGGAAGACAAAGAGCAAAGAGGCTGTTAGCGTTTAGCAATTGGCAATTAGCAAAACTTAAAAACGAATGCGGAATTTTAGAACGCTAACTATTTGGCAGCAGGGTATAGATTTGGTACTAAAAGTATATGAGATAGCATCTCAATTACCTACCGAAGAAAAATACGGACTTGCTAGTCAAATTTGTAGAGCTTCTGTATCTATCCCGTCAAATATTGCCGAGGGATGCAGCCGTAACAGTGACATTGAGTATAAAAGATTTTTGGAAGTGGCGTTAGGTTCTGCGTTCGAATTGGAAACGCAGTTAATTATTATTCAAAAATTACAGTTTGCAAGCGCTGATAAATTAGAACAGACTTTTAGCTTATTGACCATTGAACAAAAAATGGTCAATAATCTTATTTCAAAAATTAAAGACGATAATTTTATTTCACAAAGCCAAAGGCCAAAAGCCAACAGCAAATAGCTTTATGACGAACCCAATTACAGACTACACCCTCCGCCTTTCAGGCCTTGAGCCGCTTGTAATATATGAAGGCAGCAATTTTATTAACGTGGGCGAACGGACGAATGTTACCGGCTCGCGGATGTTTTTGCGACTGATTAAAGAAGGTAAATACGACGAAGCCCTCACTGTTGCGCGCGACCAAGTTGAAGGTGGCGCACAGATTATTGACGTGAATATGGACGAGGGGATGTTGGATGGTGTCGAGGCCATGACTAAGTTTTTGAATCTGATTGCCTCAGAACCTGATATTGCCCGCGTACCTGTGATGATTGACTCCTCGAAATGGGAGATTATCGAGGCAGGATTGAAGTGTGTGCAAGGTAAATGCGTAGTAAACTCCATCAGTATGAAAGGTGGGGAGGCAGAGTTTATCCGTCAGGCTAAATTAGTAAAACGCTATGGTGCTGCTGTAATTGTAATGGCCTTTGACGAAGTAGGTCAGGCGGATAATTACCAACGCCGTATCGAAATATGCGAACGTGCTTACCGCATTTTGGTGGATGTAGTGAAATTCCCTCCCGGTGATATCATTTTCGACCCTAATATATTCCCCGTGGCAACGGGTATAGAAGAACACAGGCTGAATGCCCTTGATTTCTTTAATGCTACCAAATGGATAAAAGAAAACCTGCCCGGTGCAAAAGTGAGCGGTGGAGTAAGTAACGTTTCGTTCTCGTTCAGGGGTAACGATGTAGTGCGCGAAGCCATGCACAGTGCCTTTTTGTACCACGGTATAAAGCACGGCATGGACATGGGTATTGTGAACCCTGCCCAGTTAGCCATTTACGATGAAATACCTAAAGACCTGCTTGAGTTGGTAGAAGACGTGTTGCTTGACCGCAGGGACGATGCTACCGAACGCTTGCTGGCTTTTGCCGAAACGGTGAAAGGTAAAGGCAAAGAAGCCGTGAAAGAAGACCAAGAGTGGCGTAAGGGGACTGTTGAAGAACGTTTGAGCCACGCATTGGTAAAAGGTATTATTGAGTTTATTGATGAAGATACCGAAGAAGCTCGACTAAAATATCCTCGTCCGTTGCACGTAATTGAAGGCCCTTTGATGGCCGGTATGAGTGTAGTGGGTGATTTGTTTGGTGAGGGTAAAATGTTTTTGCCGCAGGTAGTAAAAAGTGCCCGTGTAATGAAAAAAGCCGTGGCATTGCTTACTCCGTACATGGAAGAAGAAGAACGCCTGAGCGGAGACCAAAGCAAAAATGCCGGCAAAATATTGATGGCTACCGTAAAAGGTGATGTACACGATATTGGTAAAAACATTGTGGGTGTAGTATTGGCCTGCAACAACTTTGAAATTATTGATTTAGGTGTAATGGTTCCGGCTGAAAAAATATTGGCCGAAGCGATTGAGCATAAAGTAGACGTGATTGGCCTTAGCGGGTTGATTACCCCCTCGTTGGATGAGATGGTACACGTGGCCCGCGAAATGCAACGTCTTAACTTTAAAATACCCTTGCTGATAGGCGGTGCAACTACCTCAAAAATACATACAGCAGTTAAAATCGACCCTGAATACATGGGGCCTGTAGTACACGTGTTAGATGCTTCAAAATCGGTACCTGTGGCATCGGCTTTGTTGAGTGAAGACCAAAAAGAAGCAGCCCAGCGCGGACACAAAAATGAGTACGAGCAAATGCGTGAAGCCCATCGCAACCGCAAGGAAAACAAGTCGTACATCAGCTTGGCCGAAGCGCGTGAAAACAAGCAACGCATTAACTGGCTGGATAGTAAAATTACCAAACCTTCGTTTTTGGGTACCCGCACATTTACCGATTTTCCGCTAGAGAAGCTGGTGGATTATATTGATTGGACTCCGTTTTTCCAGACATGGGAGCTGCGCGGAAAATTCCCTGAGATATTTAATGATGAATACGTGGGCACAGAGGCTAAAAAGTTGTACGATGATGCCCGCGAGATGATTGATAAGGTAATTGCTGATAAATCACTGCAAGCATCCGCCATTGTAGGTTTTTATCCTGCTAATACTGTGAACGATGACGATGTTGAATTATATACGGATGATACCCGCACACAAGTACTTACAACCTTTCACTTTTTGCGTCAACAAAACCAAAAAGGCTCAGGCATAGCTAATAACTCCTTGGCCGATTACATAGCTCCCAAAGAAACAGGAATTGCCGATTACATGGGTGCTTTTGCGGTTACTACCGGAAAGAGCATAGAAAAACTGGTACAACAGTTTGAGAGCGACCACGACGATTACAACAGCATTTTAATAAAAGCAGTGGCCGACCGTTTTGCGGAAGCCTTTGCCGAATACATGCATGCATACGTACGTAAAGAATTGTGGGGCTATGCTGCTGACGAAAGTTTGAGCAACGAGGACTTAATCCGTGAGAAATACCAAGGCATACGCCCGGCACCGGGTTACCCTGCCTGCCCCGACCATACCGAAAAAGGCATTTTGTGGGATTTGATGGATATTGAAAACGAAACGGGTATTAAGATTACCGAAAGTTTTGCCATGTATCCCGCTGCGGCTGTTTCGGGCTTTTATTTCTCGCACCCCGATAGTAAATACTTTGGGTTGGGTAAAATAGAGAAAGACCAAGTAGAAGATTATGCCCGCCGCAAAAACATGGACATAAAAACCGTTGAACGCTGGCTGGGACCTAATTTGTCGTATGGCTTGTAGTTTGTTTTTAGTTTACTGTTTACAGTTTTAAGTTGTTCTCGCTAAGCTTTGCGTAATTGCGAGGCTTACATAGTTTGCCGAAGCAATCCGTAGTTTTATGTGAGTATGTTGGATTAACGCCCTTCTAAATCCTCCCTTAATAGGGAGGACTTATGCCCAACGATGGGATGGGGAAGGACTGATTTACAAATCGTCAGACCTGTCTACCAATTTGGGGTCAAGTTGTTTTGATACTTTTGCACCCAATTCGCGCAAAGTTTCGGCACGACGTATCAGGTTACCGCGACCTTCGTACAGTTTTTTCATACTGTCCTCATAGGCTCCCTGTGCCGCTTTCATTTTCTTACCTAAATCAATAAGGTCTTCGGTAAAACTCACAAACTTATCATACAAATCACCGCCTTGTCGGGCAATCTCCAACACGTTTCGGTTTTGGTATTCTTGCTTCCAAATGCTTGATATGGTGCGCAGCGTAGCCAATAGTGTGCTGGTGGTAACAATTACAATGTTTTGTTCAAAGGCATCGTTAAAAATTTCAGGGTCGGCTTGTACCGCTGCTGCAAATGCCGACTCTATGGGCACAAACATCAATACAAAATCGGGGGAGTTTATTTCGTACAACTGTTGGTAGCGTTTATCACTCAGTTGCTTAATGTGCTCACGGATGGATTTTGTATGTGCCTTCAGCCACGCTTGTTGCTCTTCGGTATTTGCCGCAGATGAGAATCGTTCATACGCCGTTAGCGATACTTTTGAGTCAACAATCAAATTTTTATTATCGGGCAGTTTAATAATAACGTCGGGTTGTTGGCGGCGGCCATCTTCGTTCACAAAACTTTCCTGTACGGTATATTCCTGTCCTTTGGTTAGCCCGCTTTTTTCAAGAATACGCTCCAAAATCAATTCACCCCAGTTACCCTGTGTTTTGCTTTCGCCCTTCAATGCCTGTGTTAGTCGGTTGGCATCTTCGCGCATTCCTTGGTTCAGTTCGGTAAGGTTGCGTATTTGCTCCCCAAGTCGGCTTTGCTCCTTGCTGTTTTCCATGTGGGTGTCTTCCACCTTTTTCCTAAACTCCTCCATCTTTTCTTTTAAGGGGTTTAGTACAATATCAAGGCTATCGCGGTTTTGACGAACAAATTTTTCGCTCTTTTCTTCAAAAATCTTATTGGCAAGGTTTTCAAACTCTTTGGCAAGACGTTGCTGTAGGGTTTCAATTTCCTGCTTCTGGTTGTTCAGTTTCTCTTCAAGGTTTTGCAATTGGTTGGCCATACGGCTGTTTTCAGCAGTCAGTTGCAGGGCTTCTTTTTGGGCAGTGTCAAACTGCGTTTTAATTTCAGTTACCGTGCTTTGCGCAGCAGCGGCTTGGGCAGCTACCGTTGCCTTTTCAGCAGTCAGTAGGGCAATCTCTTGTTGGCGCATATCCAACTCATCACGCCCCACCATTTGCGCCATTTTGTTCTTGCCCAATAACCAGCCGATTCCTGCCCCGGCTATTAAACCTATAATTAGAAATAGTATTTCCATATTTTTGCCCGATTTTTAAGTTTTGCTACCCTGTAACACCAAAGGGCAATATTCGTACTAATTTGGGACTTTTTACGCTCAAAACACCCACAAAACCAACTCGTGCCATTACGTTTAAAGGCAGGGTATTGGCTCGTGTTGTTTGGTTATTAACGTTTTGCCTGCACCTGTTCAGGTGGAAAAAATGGCAATACCCGCCTGAGGGCTTTCACGACGACCCTTTGCATTTCACTTTTAAGGATATTCTGTTTTTTGCTTATAAATATTATTTCAGAACGTTGGAAAAGGCTGAAAAAAACTCCGGTCTCGAAGAATACTTTTTGACACAGGATTTTTCATTCCCTGAAAAGCCGGAAGGCAGCACTACCATTACCTTGAGTGCTGGTGGCGACTTAATGCCTTATGAATGGGTGAACCCATCTGCCACAAAAAACTTATGGGATGAAGTAGGGGATTATTTTTTTGGGGCGGATATTGTTTTTGCTAACCTTGAAACCCCTTTTTATATCAACGAAGCGGCATCGCTGTGCCCCGAAGTGATGTTAAATGATATGTACTTCAACGGCTCGCCCGAATTGTATAAGATTTTCAGCGGTAATGGCTTATTCAAAGGATATGATGTACTAAGCACAGCCAATAACCACATGTTGGATAAGGGCGTTGCAGGACTTGAGGATACCCTTGGCGTTTTAGAGAATAAAGAAGTTGAGGCAGTAGGCTCGGCATACAGTAAAGAAGATCAGGATAATTTCCCGATTGTAGAGCGGGGGGGGGTGAAGGTGGCGTTTTTGGCCTATACGTAC
Source organism: Bacteroidota bacterium (assembly GCA_008933805.1). Classification (NCBI taxonomy): domain Bacteria; kingdom Pseudomonadati; phylum Bacteroidota; species Bacteroidota bacterium. The sequence continues at coordinate 33,799 of WBUH01000003.1, read as the reverse complement.
AGTCTTAATAAACTGGTACCTATTGCAGGCAAAGAGTACATGACTAATTACCTGCGGCTAAACCAACCGGGATGCAATATTGATTTAATAGTTAGGCATGCAAAACTGGCTAAGGAACGCGGCGCTGATATGGTAGTATGTTCGCTGCATTGTGGGTGCGCTTATCAGGCATACCCCGCCACTCATACGGTTGATTTGTACCACCGCGTTTTTGACGAGGCAGGGGTGGATGTGATATTGGGACACCATCCGCACAACCCGCAGCCTATGGAGCAATACCAATTTACCGACCCTTTTACGGGTGAGGAAAAATTGGGTTTTGCTGTTTACTCGTTAGGTGATTTTGTGGCGTATGATTTGAACATTTTTTGCCGTATGCCGTTGCTGTTGAAGCTTGAGATTACAAAATCGGCAGCGCATACGTTTGTATCGGGATTGCAGGTGTTGCCTGCCTACATTGCAGGCAAGCATACCAACAACGGACTTGAGCTACGGTTGTTGAACTTGCACAAACTTGGACAAAACAAGTTTAACCATCCTTTTATGGATAAAGAACTTGATAGTGAAGCCCGAACGCTGCACCAATTTTTAAACAATCATATTTTACCGGCACAGCATAGGCGGTGGGTGGTGTAAGCTATTTGCTCGCTTTTAATTTCAGGTATAATCACCTGTTTTTACACATGGTTTCTATTTTCTTACCCAATCTTTAAAAAAAATCTGTAATCGGGCATTGTATATTTGTGGTACCGTAGTTTTTACACACACAGTTCGGATAAATGAAGGTGCTTTTTGTTTGCTTGGGTAATATTTGCCGCTCGCCAATGGCCGAGGGCGTATTTCTTGATTTAGTAAAAAAAGAAGGGTTAGAAGGCAAAATTATTGCCGACTCAGCCGGTACATCGCGATACCACGCCGGTAGTTTGCCCGACTCTCGTATGCGCCAAGTTGCGCGTCAAAAAGGGATTGAACTCACCCACAAATCAAGGCAATTAACTTTTGGTGATTTTTATGATTTTCATTACATCGTTGCGATGGATGAAAGCAATTACACTGATATTATTTCTGAAAAACCGGTGAATGATGACCACCGCGCTAAAATTGTGATGATGCGCGAGTTTGACCCTATTCCTGATTCTAACGACGTGCCTGACCCGTATTATGGCGGAGCTGAGGGTTTTGAAAACGTGTACTCGATACTTCACCGCAGTTGCAAAGTGTTTTTGCAACACGTGAAGGCCGAAATTGCCATGCGCACGGTTTAGCCTGCCTTTTCTTGGCACCTAATTACAAGTTTACAGTAAACGGGATTACTGTCGGTTTGCGTTGGGCAACACCGCTGATAGCATCGTTCGTCGAAAAAATATATCCCTGGCTGTTGTATCTTTTTTTGCCATTGGCAATTCATCATAATAGTTTATTTTGCAATCGATATACCCAACACTATACTTGTTTAAGTCTCTATTTCACCTAACATGAAAAAACATCTTTTTGTATTCCTTTCCTTGTTTTTAATTCTCACCACCGCCAATGCCCAAAAGAAATACCAAGGCTTGCTGTGGGAAATTTCTGGCAACGGACTTACCAAACCATCTTACCTGTACGGTACTATGCACGTTAGCAGCAAACTGGCCTTTCACTTAGGCGATTCGTTTTTTGTTGCGCTTAATAACGCCGATATGGTGGCACTTGAACTTAACCCCGATACATGGGTGGATGATATGCTTGCCTACGACCCTTATGCTTTTTGGGGCGATGGTATGTTTTACTCAGGCAGGGGAGCTAACGACGGAAAAGAGAAGCAACGCCGTGAAGCAATTATGGATGCCTTGAGCCGCGACCCAAGTTTGATTAACTACTACCTATACCGTAGTCAAGGGTACACAGGCAATTTTGAAGAGAATACTTACTTGGATTTATACATTTTTCAGGCAGGTAAAAAGCTGAAAAAAGAAGTAGGCGGGCTTGAAATTATGGCTGAAACCATGATGCTTACCGATGAAGCCCAACGTTTGCAACGCGAAGAGTATAAATACAAGAAGAGCAAACGTAATCCTTACAGCTATGATGAAGAGTACGTAAGCTTTGAAGAGATGCTTGAAAACTCCTATCGTGCAGGCGACTTGGATGCTATTGACTCATTAAATGCGGTTGACGGTACCCCCGGGTATTTGGAGTATATGCTGTATAAGCGCAACCAAAACATGGCCGACCGTATGGATAGCATTATCCGTGTGGCTAAGCGCAGTTTGTTTGCCGGTATGGGTGCTGCCCACTTACCGGGTGAGAAAGGGGTGATTGAAATGTTACGTCAAAAAGGGTACACTTTACGTGCTGTAACCCGCGGCGAACGCGACCCTAAACAGAAAGAAAAGATTGACGAAATGGTGATACAGCGCAAATTCACCACCCAAAAGTCGTTTGATAACTACTTTGAAGTGGATTTGCCCGGAAAGATGTATGAGCTAACCGGATTTGGCCCAACACGCAGCTATTTCCACCCTGATATGGGCAATGGCAGCTATTATACGGTAACCCGTATCAAAACCTTTAACCGTGAGTTGGAGCAAGACCCTGCTTATGTGCTTAAAGTGGTTGACAGTTTACTGTATGAAAACGTACCCGGTAAAATACTGAAGCAAAAGAAAATTGAGAAAAACGGCTACAAAGGCTTTAGCATCACTACGCGTATAGCTAAGGGCGATATACACCGCTATGAAATATTGATTGCCCCTGATGAAATTTTTGTGTTTAAACTGGGTGGCATGGGTGAGTTTGCTAAAGGCAAAGAAGCTGATAAGTTCTTCAACTCAATAAAATTAAATATCCCTGTAAAAACCGATTGGAAAGACTTTACCACACCTGATGGTATGTTTACCGTGCAAATGCCTCATGCGCCGTTGTTTTATGGTGATACTTCGTTAATGGGTATTTTCTATAGTTCAGAACCCTTTACTGCTGTAGATTTTAACAACGGTAACCTATACACCGTGCATAAAGGATATGCATACGCCGGAGTATCGTTGCTTAAATCAGATTCATTGCTGGTTGAAAAGATGGTGTTTGATAACGGTGAAAAAGAATATTACGACGTATTGGAGCGTAGCCAAAGTGCTGAGGGTGATTTGTTGTTTACTGATGTGCGCTACCGTGTTGACGAAGACCACAATATGCGTGTACGTTACTTTTTACGTAACGGATATTTTTACACCCTATCCGTAAAATATAATAAGGACAGTGCCGATGCCGAGCGTTTTGTACGTTCTATAAGGTTTGCCGACCGTCCGTCGTTTACATACGCACTGCACGATGATACTGTAATGCACTTTACGGTTACAACAGCCGTGCAAAAAGACGACATGGAGAAGTTGATTAAGAAGTTTAACAACTTTAAAGAAAAGGAAAAGCCTTACCGCACGTTACGCGAAAGCCGTGCATTTATTGAAAGTACAAAATCTGAAAACGTTGTAACAGTTACTTACATACGCTACGGTAAATATGTTCGTTTTAAAGACAGTGCTACCTATTGGAAAGACATTGAAGATGCTTATAACAGAGATAGCAGCAATATTATCTTAGGCAAAAAGCATTATGCTAAAAACGGTTTTACTGTTTTTGAGGTTGACTACACCGATACCGGTTGTACCTATGCATCTAAAGAGGTAACCATGCAACGTAATGGTATACTGTATGAAATACAAACCTCGTACAAGCAAAGCGAAGGATTACCTGAGTTTAGTAAGAAGTTTTTTGAAACATTTGCACCAAAAGACACCGTTATCGGGGTTGACATATTTGGCAACAATGCTGAATTGATAATGGCCGACCTGAATAGTGTCGATAGTGCTACCCGTTCTGAAGCACGCGAATACCTTTCGAACGTGAAGGTGAAGCCTGAGCACTTTAAAAAATGGATTGTAATGATTGATACTTTACAGCCTGAGCAGGAAAAGTATTTTGAATACAAATCGCAGTTGATTGAGGAAATGTGGGAAATAAAAACTCCTGAGAATATCAACTACCTTAAAGGTTTGTACGAGAAAGCCGGTGATACAGTTACTTTCCAGTTATCTGTTTTGAAAACGTTGTTGTACATGGAAACAGATGAATCTTACAAAACGTTTAAAGACCTGCTAATTAATGAAACCCCATTGGGCAAGGAGTACGAAATCAACTCGTTGTTCTGGAACATTGATGATAGTTTGGAGCTTGCTGCCAAGTTGTACCCCGATATGTTGAAACTGTTTACGTTAGACGAGTACAAAGAGAGGGTGGTAAATTTATTGGCCAAACTGATAGACAGCAGTAAGGTTGCGTTACCTGTTTATAAAGACTTTTTGCCAACGTTGATAAACGAAGCCAAGAACGAACTAAAACGTCAAACTGCTGCTGATGTTGAGAAAGACGATGAAGACGGTTATTCATACCCAGGATATGGATACAATAACGGCAGCTATTATTTGGGTAATTTGGCTAAAATCCTAATTAGCCAGTACGACGATAAAAACGTGAAGCAGTTTTATGATAAGTTGCTTCAAATGAAAGATAATGAGCTACGTACACGAGTTGCCTTTAAACTGTTGGATAATAAACGTGCTGTACCCGATACGCTATGGGAAAGCATTGCTAAGAAACATGACGACCGTATAAACTTATACAATGAGTTAGAAGATGCAAAACGCATAGCTTTATTCCCTGCAAAATATACTAGCCAAGATACCATGACGCGCAGCCTTATTATCCGTGCGGTTACAGGTGGTTATAATAACAAAGAAATAGATACTATTGTACAGGTTAGCAAGCGTTATGTTGAGTTTGAAGGTGAGAAGGGTTACGTTTATTTATACAAGTACCGTTTGGAAGGAAGCGAAACATGGCGTTTAGGTATTGTGGGCGCGCAACCTACTGATACAACAAAAATCAATGCTTCAACCCGCATTTTCAATACGGGCGAAAAAGTGAATGACAAAGTCTCTATCGAAAAACAATTTACCGTGATGCTGAAAGAAGAATTGTTGAGCATAGCGTTGGGTTATGAGTACGATTTTGGGAGCGAAGAAGACTATGCATACGATGAGAGTTCAGAATATTATGAAGAGGAAGGTGACTATTAATAGTTACCCACTATAAAAAAGTAAGGCCCCGTCGCAGACGGGGCCTTACTTTTTTATACGTAAATCAGATTGATACAAATTACATTGCTTCTGCTTCAACCGCTTCTACTTCAGGTACCATACGCTTAAGCATATTTTCGATACCGGCTTTTAATGTAATGGTTGACGACGGACAACCACTGCATGAGCCGCGTAGTTCTACCTTCACAATACCCTCTTCAAACGATTTAAAAGCAATAGCACCGCCATCCATTTCAACGGCAGGCTTCACATACGTATCCAGCATGTTTTTGATTTTAATTACCGCTTCGCTGTCATCGCTGCTTACTTCTTTCTTCTCAACAGGGTTTATAATAGTCTCACCGCTTTCAAGGTATTCTTTTACAAACTCTTTCAATTGAGGAGCTATATCAAACCACTCGAAAGTGCTAAGTTTGGTAACGGTAACAAAGTTGTTCATGATGAATACCGCATTTACAAACGGAAATTCAAACAACTTGGTAGCAAGCGGTGAGCGTAACGCTGATTGCCTTGTTTGAAAATCTGCGCTGTCATCAGGCAAAATCATGCGGTTGGCCACAAATTTCATCGTTTCGGGATTTGGGGTGGCCTCAGTGTATATATTTATTAATTCTTTGGTCTCCATTGTGTTCGGTCTTTCTTATTTAGAATTATTCTACAAAAATAACACAATTCTTTGTTTTTAGTTCAGTAACAAATTTTATCTTTGGCACAACATTTGTTTAAACAAACAATGTTTAAACATTAAAACGATTTAGTACGATGAACCGCAAGAATTTTTTGAAAACCGGCTTCTTATCGGCAGCAGTTATCGGGCTGGGAAGCAAGGTGATGCAACTGGCAGGAAAAACCGGTGAAACAGAAACGGAACAAGGAACAATCGGATACAACCACTTACCTAACAAGGAGATTAAAACAATGAACACTGTATTGCACAAAGCCGAAACCCGCGGACATGCAAACCACGGCTGGCTTGACACCCACCACACATTTAGTTTTGCCAATTACATGAATCCTGATAGGATGCACTTTGGCAACCTGCGTGTGCTGAACGACGATATTGTTGACGGGGGCATGGGCTTTGGAACACACCCGCACAATAATATGGAGATTATCTCTATACCACTTAGCGGTGATTTGGAACACAAAGACAGCATGGGAAATGTGGCAGTGATAAAGCAGAACGATATACAGATTATGAGTGCCGGAACCGGCATTTACCACAGCGAGTACAATAAAAACACTGATAACAAGGTGAACTTTTTGCAGATATGGGTTTTCCCTAAGCAAAAAAATATTGAACCCCGCTACGACCAAATAACCCTTGTGGCTGCTGACCGTGATAATAAGCTACAGCAAATTGTATCACCCGGTAAAGACAGTGCAGGCGTTTGGATTAACCAAGATGCTTGGTTTTACTTGGGTAGCTTGAAAAAAGGCTTTACAACCAACCACAAACTGAATTTGAAAGGCAACGGTATCTACGCGTTTGTAATAAACGGTAACGTAACCATTAGCGGTCAGGCTTTAAACAGGCGCGACGGTTTTGGAGTATGGGATACTGATGCAATTGATATAACTGCCGATAGCGATGCTGAATTGCTTTTGATGGAAGTACCAATGGCTATTTAATACAGATTACATTTTAACAAAAAACATTTAAAACATTAATATTTAACACAATGGCAACAACAAATTGGAACATCGACAACTCACACAGCGAAATTCACTTTAAAGTGAAACACATGGTAATATCTACTGTTACCGGAAAATTTAATGAGTTTACTGCTTCGGCTGAAACCGAAGGTGATGACTTTACTACCGCTAAAATAAAGTTTGAAGCTAAAACTGCTTCGATTGATACCGGTGTGGCTGACCGTGATGCACACTTACGCAGCGATGACTTTTTTAATGCTGAGAAATACCCAGCGTTAACCTTTGAAAGCACTGAATTAGTGAAGAAAAGCGATAGCGATTATGTATTGCGCGGTAACCTTACCATCCGTGATATTACTAAACCCATTGAATTGGACGTTGATTTTGGCGGTACTACCGTTGACCCTTGGGGCTTAACCCGTGCAGGTTTTGAAATTAGCGGTAAAATTAACCGTAAAGAGTATGATTTGAAGTGGAGCGCAGTAACCGAAGCCGGTGGCCTTGTAGTGAGCGATGAAGTGAAGTTGGTTTTGAACGTTGAGATGGTAAAAGCACAACCTGCAACTGCATAATTTACAGCAACACACAGTATATATTTAAGCCGGACAAGCAATTGCCCGGCTTTTTTGTTTAATGCAGGGGAGTGAAGGGTTGTTTGCAAACATTAGGACTCTTTACCCCTCTAAATTGTAAATGCATTACTCTCTATTGTCAAATTGAGCACAGCGAAATTTCTTCGTTCAAATGTGTAGTTCATAGCTGAAACACGTTTGTCATAAGATGCTTCCTTCGTCAGCATGACGGGTTTTGTGGTTACTACCTGCACCCAGTCATGTTGAACTTGTTTCAACATCGCATTATCAATTCAGGCTAAATATGAAATGAGATCACGAACCAAGTTCGGGATGGCCGCCAGCCGCACCCTTCGGCAGGCTCAGGAAATCCCTGCGCACCTCCACTGTCAAATTGAGCGCAGCGAAATTTCTTCGTTCAAATGTGTTGAATTATAGAGGTAACACGCTTGCGATAAGATGCTTCCTTCGTCAGCATGACAGGTTTTGTGGTTACTACCTGCACCCCGTCATGTTGAACTTGTTTCAACATCGCATTATCAATTCATGCTAAATATGAAATGAGATCCCGAACCAAGTTCGGGATGACCGCCAGCCGCACCCTTCGGCAGGCTCAGGAAATCCCTGCGCACCTCCACTGTCAAATTGAGCGCAGCGAAATTTCTTCGTTCAAATGTGTTGTATGACAGTGGTTACACACTTGCCTTAAGATACTTCCTTCGTCAGCATGACAGGTTTTGTGGTTACTACCAGCACCCCGTCATGTTGAACTTGTTTCAACATCGCATTATCAATTCATGCTAAATATGAAATGGGATCCCGAATCAAGTTCGGGATGACCGCCAGCCGCACCCTTCGGCAGGCTCAGGGAATCCTTGCGCAGCACTGTCAAATTGAGCGCAGCGAAATTTCTTCGTTCAAATGTGTTGAATTATAGTGGTAACACGCTTGCGATAAGATGCTTCCTTTGTCAGAAGGACAGGTGGTTAATAAACAACAAAGCCACTAAAACATTTGTGTCTTAGTGGCTTTGCAGCTATAAGCAAAACAAACTATTATTCGCAGTCTTTGCCCGGTTCACAGCTGGGGCCGTCACCTACCATTTCAAAAGCAGGTTGAGGATTGGCTTTTCGCCACTCTTCGAATGATTTATCAAGGGTTTGCAAAAATACGGCAGGGTCTTGTGCACCTGATACGGCGTATTTTCTATCAAATACAAAAAATGGAACACCGCGTACACCCAGTTGCATAGCCTCGGTGATATCAGCCAATACATCCTGTGCATAGGTATCGCTTTCCAGTGCGGTTTTCAGGGCGGCAGTATCTAAGCCTATCTCAGCACCTAATTGTGCTAGAACATCTAAATCGCCTGTGTTTTTACCTTCGGTAAAGTAAGCCCTGAACAACATTTCTTCGGCTTCGTCCTGTTTGCCGTGTTGTTTTGCAAAATGGCTAAAACGGTGCGCATTGAACGAGTTGGCAACAATGGCTTTGTCAAAATTATATTCTAAGCCTACTTGTTTAGCCATATTAGTTACATAGTCGTTCATGCGTTTGGCTTCCTCGATACTGATGCCTTTGTGTTCGGCCAAATATTGGTTGATATTCTTAGAAGTATCGGTTACCATGTCGGGTGAAAGCTGAAAACTCTTCCACTCTAATTCAATATTGTTGCTATCGGCAAATTGGGTCATTGCCGCTTCAAACTTCCGTTTGCCTATGTAGCAAAACGGACACATTACGTCGCTCCAAATTTCTACTTTCATTTTTGTAAGGGTATCCTTTTGTTGTGTTTTATCTGAAATAGCTCTGTCGGTTTGCGCATTAACCGGCAAACCAATGCTAAGTATGAGTATAATTAGTATAACAAACCTACTTAATACTTGTTTAAGCATAGTTATTTTTTGGCTGATATGGGGGCTTTTTTAAACCTGCCCCAAGCTATAAAAGCTGCAAGTAAAGCCAATATAAGATTAAATCCTATAGCAGGAAATTCACTACGGGTGATATGGAAAATAATGGCAAATACCATTACCACGGCAAGTCCTACAGCGGCAACGGGGGTAAGTACAGGTTTTATTTTCAATAGCGAAGGCAATAATAATCCCAAACCGCCCAACAATTCTGAAACTCCTATAAAACTCACCAACAGTTCAGGCATATCGGCTGCCCAAGGCAATTGAGGAGTTAGTTCAGTAATAGGGGTAGTTGATTTCATTATACCGGCCATAATAAACATTCCGCCTAACACTACTTGAGCTATCCAAAGGATTATATTAAAGGCTTTTGATGTTGTTACAGTTGTCATTTTTTCTGTGTTTAAACATCAAAAGTACCGCCATAATCTGTACAACTTGTATTGCTATACTAAAGTATAGTGGTATACTTTGGTATAGTATCAGTAATGGTGGTATACAGCAGTCGTTGTCTGTCTATGCTGCTGAGGGTTAGATCTTAAGGAATAATTGGTGATTTAAAGAAAGGGGACAAGAACAGGGCTACTTATCCATGTTCACCTTTTCATCGATAATATACTCAGGTCGGTTTTTCACCTCGTCTAAAATGTTACCAATGTACTCGCCCACCACACCGATGGTAAGTAACTGTACGCCTCCAAAAAAGATAATAGTAATGATGGTGCTTGCCCAACCGGGTACGGTATAGCCGCCGCCCAGCTGCACATACAGTACATATACGGTAAGTATAATGCCTATCAGTATGCTGATAAAACCAAGAGTAAGAGACGTTTTAAGCGGCTTTTTGCTGAAGTAAAACATGGCAATACTTGCCAAATGAAGCATTTTACGAAGTGTGTACTTGGTACTGCCGTGTTGGCGCGCATCGCGGTTATAGTGCAAGGGCATTTGCTTAAAACCCATCCAGCTGATAATGCCGCGTATGTATTTATTTTTCTCGCTAAAACCGTTAAAAGTATCAATCACTTTGCGGTCAATCAAACGAAAATCGCCGGTATCAGTATTTAAATCCATATCCGCAAGGCGGTTTAGCAAGCGGTAGAACCAACGGGCGGTTAGTTTTTTAAACCAAGTTTCGCCTTTGCGTTCTTTGCGCACGCCGTACACCACATTGCAGGTATTTTGACGGTAAATAGCCACCATTTCGGCAATCAGTTCAGGAGGGTCTTGCATATCGGCATCCAGTATCACTGCCACATCACCTTTGCAATGGGCAATACCTGCCCCCACGGCTGCCTGATGCCCGAAATTACGTGAAAAAGAAAGCAGCTTTACCACAGGGTTTGCTGTGGCAAGCTGCTTCAAAATATCCAACGTGGCATCTTTGCTGCCATCGTTTATAAAAAGCACTTCGTAACCATTGTTCCAATCGCCTTGCATGGCAGCCAACACACGTTGGCAAGCAAGGGTTATCCCTTCCTGCTCGTTAAAGCAAGGGATAATGACCGAAACAAAGGGAGCTGCTTTCATAGATTCTTACAACGGAATATTACCGTGTTTCTTGCGAGGAAGGTTTGCTACTTTGTTTTCCAACATTTTAAAGGCCGAAATCAGTCTTTCGCGGGTTTCTTCAGGTAATATTACCTCGTCGATAAAACCGCGGGCCGCTGCACGGTAAGGGTTGGCAAACAACTCAGCATATTCGGCTTCTTTGGCTTTTAGTTGTGCCTCGTGGTCCTCGGCATCAGCAATCTCCTTTTTGAAGATAATTTCAGCCGCGCCTTTAGCACCCATTACAGCAATTTCTGCCGTTGGCCATGCAAAGTTCATATCGGCACCAATGTGTTTGCTGTTCATCACATCATAAGCACCACCATAAGCCTTACGGGTGATAACGGTAACGCGGGGAACAGTAGCCTCGCTAAACGCGTATAGTAGCTTAGCACCGTTGGTAATGATGGCGTTCCACTCTTGGTCGGTACCGGGAAGGAAACCGGGTACGTCTTCAAACACCAACAAAGGAATGTTGAAGCAATCACAGAAACGTACAAAACGGGCTGCTTTTTGCGATGATTTTATATCCAACACACCCGCTAAAAACGCAGGTTGATTGGCGACAATACCTATGCTGCGACCTGCCAAACGGGCAAAACCTACCACAATGTTTTCAGCAAAGTCTTTATGTACTTCAAAGAAACTGGTATCATCCACCACTCCTTCAATTACCTCGCGGATATCGTAGGGTTGGTTAGCGTTTTCAGGAACGATATTTTTTAGTTGCGGCCTTGACTCATCGTGAGGAGTGTAGGGCAACATAGGGGCGTTTTCTTCGCAGTTTTGAGGGACATAGCTCAACAGGCGTTTCAATCCGTTGATACACTCAACCTCGTTGGCACTGGCAAAGTGCGCCACACCTGATTTGGCCGAATGCACCGATGCACCGCCCAAGTCTTCGCTGCTCACTTCTTCGTGAGTTACAGTTTTCACCACGTTAGGACCTGTTACAAACATGTAAGAGGTTTTCTCAACCATGAAAATAAAATCCGTAATAGCGGGCGAATACACTGCACCGCCGGCACAAGGTCCCATAATGGCTGATATTTGAGGGATAACCCCCGATGAAAGGGTATTGCGGTAAAATATATCGGCATAACCGCCCAATGATACCACACCCTCTTGTATACGCGCACCGCCAGAGTCGTTAAGACCGATAACAGGAGCACCGCTTTTCATGGCCAAGTCCATCACCTTGCAAATCTTCTCTGCAAAAGTTTCTGAAAGCGAACCGCCAAACACGGTAAAATCCTGTGAAAACACGTAGGTAAGCCTGCCGTTTACAGTACCGTATCCGGTTACTACACCATCACCCAGTACTATTTGTTTATCCATACCAAAATCGGTACTGCGGTGGGTAACAAAGGCACCTATCTCATTAAAACTGCCTTCATCAAGCAATAGGTGTATGCGCTCGCGGGCAGTAAGTTTACCTTTTTTATGCTGGTCGGCTATGCGTTTTTCGCCACCGCCCAAAAGGGCTTCTTGGCGTAATTGCATCAGTTTCTCGCGTTTATCCATCATGGTTAGTTTAGTATTTCGGCTATTTCTTCTGAAAATTCAACGTTATGGTAAAATGTTTTCACATCATCGTCTGCATCAAGGTTGTCAATCAGTTTGGCAAACTTAGCAGCATCTTCTTTATTTATCTGTTTAAAAATTTTAGGTACGTATTGTAAACCGCTTTTTTGCGGGGTGATGCCCAACTCATCCAGTTTTTTGCTCAACGAGCCAAAGTCTTCACGGGCACACGAGGTTGATACAAAAGTGTCGTCCACTTCCACCTCATCAGCACCACCGTCAATCAGTTCAAGGGTCAGGGTATCCTCGTCCATGCCTTCGGGCATGGTAAATTCAAATACGCCTTTTTGGTCGAATACAAAGTTTAGTGAGCCATTGGTAGCAAGGCTGCCTTCTACTTTGTTAAAGTAGGTGCGCAGGTTGGCAATGGTGCGGTTTAGGTTATCGGTAGTACATTCAATAATAATCCCTACGTTTCCGGGGCCGTATGCTTCATACATCACATCGCTAAAGCTTTCTCCGCCTGCACCGCTGGCTTTGTTTATAGCACGGTTTATGTTGTCGCTTGGTACGCTTTGTCCGCGGGCGTTTTGCACGGCCAAGCGCAGACGCGGATTGCTATCAGGATTAGGACCGCCAACTTTGGCAGCCACGTAAATTTCTTTAACGAGCTTGGTAAACAAGGCCGAACGACGTTTATCAGCCGCTCCCTTCTTGTGTTTTATATTGGCCCACCTACTGTGCCCTGCCATTTTGTTTGCTATTCTCTTTTTTTGGTGAAGGGCAAAAATAGGGAATATGTGGGTTTAAAGTGAAGAGCTTGTGAAAAGAGTAGAAATGGTGAATTACTTTATTAGGTATTGAAGATACAAGCCGCCTGAAAAGAAATAGGGTTTTAACTTTACTTCGTATGTGTATTTTGTATCAGTGCTTTCTCCATAATAAGTCCTGCTGTATAATGAAGTAGTTGAAATATAAGCTGAGATGTCAACACCTACTTTAAATCGTTTACTTAGTAAAATATTCCCATTTGCACCAAAATTAAAACAGGGTGTAAAAGGTTTGGGTCGTTTGTATTCTTTTAAATACCGTTCTAAATATACAGTTTCAACATAGTTCCCTGAGAAATCATACATCACTTGCTCTGCTCTTCCGGTGCCGAAACTTGTTTTGTATTTACTTTCCTTACCCTTAAAAAATAATAGCAAACCAGAAGATAATGATAATGAAAAGCGTTTATTTTTAGAGTGATGTGGGTTAACTAATGTGTAATGATAATTAAACTTAACAGCGGGCATAAAACCGGCACTTTCAGTTACATCGTATCCCACAACCGCAAGGTCGCCTCCAGCTTTTAAGCTATGCCCTACGTAGCCATTAAGATCCAAAAATCCAACTGAAACACTACGTCGGGGAGTAATGGTTCTAAAAACAGAAATTTCAGGAAAATTACTCCCGAAAACATCATTAATATACATACTTCTTCCTGGGCTATATGTGTAGGCTTTTATCTCAGTGCGGTTTTTGGTGCTTTCCCATTGTAGTTTATCCACTTGACTAAAACATTGCAGGTAGTTAACAGATAACCGAACTTCCCATTTTCCCTGAGAAAACAAGAGTTGATTTGATAAAGATAGTAGCAGTAATAGTAAGGATCTTCTCATTTAACTAAAATGTATACTGTAAATATATTGCGCTGCTAAAGAAATAAGGTTTTAGTTTAACCTCGTAAGTAAATTCAGCATCATTGGTTTTTCCTTCAAACACATGGGTAAACAAACTTTTATACCCTAAATAGCCTGTTATATTTATGCCAGCACTAATACGTTTACCAAGTTTAAGGTTGCCATTTGCACCTAAATTAAGGGTTGGGGTGGGTGGCATAGGTCTTTTTGCACCTATATTTTTTCTATAAATGAAAACTGTATCGGTGGGATTGTTATTTGCATCAACATGTATTGAGGTTAGTTTTCCTCCTGTACTGAATGTAGAGCCTTCTTTTCCTCTAAAGTTCAACAAAATACCTGCAAAAAACTGAACTGAAAAAGGCATTTTTACATCAGTTTTTTGTGGTTTAGAGTAAGTATAGTGATAATTAAAACGCAGTGCAGGCATATCTTGCCCTTCTTCGAGCGACCATTTAATACTTCCAACGTTATTTTTAGGCATGGCTTCTATGCTGTGGTTTACATACCCCCACAGATTAAGATAGCCAACTGAAACAGCGTGTTTTGAATTGATAGATTTAATAACTGAAATCTCCCAAAAGGGGTGTTTAAAAAATCGTTTAAACTTTTCTTTACCCGTAAGTCCTTCATTGTATGGAAACACCTTTGTCAGGTTTTTATTGCCTGTCCATGATTTGACCACTACATTACTGCCGGTATGTAAGTGATTTAGAGTTACTCTCAGGCTCCATTTCTGAGCATGGGAGTAATTAGTTAATAATAAGAATACTACTAATAGTTTATACATCTTAAAAATTCAGGTTCGGAACCCCTAAATAATATTGATTTGCAATTGTTTCTACAGTTCTTAGGGTATCAAATATGGCTTTGAGTTCTGAAGTCTTGTTAAGTAGTTACTTGATTGGTAGAAAAAGCTGAATTATTGATGCTATTGTTGGATAGCAAGGTACAGTCATTTGTTTGCGACTTTCAATAATTGTTTTCTACAGATTACAGGATGTAATGAGAACAAAAAAGCAGCTTCAAACTCGAAGCTGCTTTTAAGGTATAAAAAGCTTGTTGACTATTTAACGTAAGTAATAGTGATGGTTAAACCTGCATCAGAAGTCTCAAGTACCATTTTAGAAGCACTAAGCTCTTTAATGGTACCAACATCACCATCTATTTCAAGCATGGTTTCGTTGTTCATAAACTTCCATGTGCTGGTAGATTGTTGTGGGTCGCTAGAGTCACACTTAGTAGGCCCTTCATCATCAATGTAAGTACCGTCAGCTTTAAAAATCGACAAATCATCTTTGTCACAAGCATCTTGGCTTGGCCAAATATCAGTTCCGCCAAGAACCAGCGATGATACTCGCCAAGAACCTGAGGTGATTAATTCAGTCTTTGACTTTGCAGGTGAGTTACTGCTGTCTTCATCCTTTTTGCAAGAGGTAGCAAATGCCAAAGCAGCCACCATTAGCATTAATGTAAGTTTTTTCATTTTATAATGTAGTTGGTGTTGTAATATACGTTAACAGAATGATTTGAATATAAAGAGCCGGTGCTTTTCGATAAACGGCTATAAACAAAAAATCCCCGATACCATAGATATCGGGGATTTTATATAACTTAATTTGTTAAGTAATTATTTCTTAACAACAATTTTGTCTGTTTTCAATACTGAACCTGCTTGTAGTTGGTAGAAGTAAACTCCTTCAGCAAGGTTTTCAGCGTTAAACTTAACAGTTTGTTCGCCAGCTTCTTGCATACCTTCAAAAATGTTCATTACCTCGCGGCCTGAAATGTCGAACAATTTAACAGCTACTTCTTGAGCAACAGGAAGGTTGTAGCTAATGCTGGTGTTACCTGCAGTTGGGTTAGGGTAAACATTTACTTTACCTACTTTACCGTAGTTTTCCATTGTTTCTTCAACAGATACTCCAAAGCTGTTAAACCTTAGGTTATCAACAAACAAAGCAGTGTTTGGGCTAAGTTGGCTAGCTTGGGTTGGCAACAATATAAAGTTGATGAAGCATGAATCAGGGTTACCTGTTACATTTTGCCTGTAAGCAACGTTCAAAGAAAGGTCAGTCCAGTTAGCAGCAGTTCCTTGACCCAAGGTACCTACAGTTTGGCTAACGGTATCGCCATTGTTCTTTTTGGTAGTGATAACAATTGCTAAACCTTCGCCTTGGATTTGAGGGAAATACATAGCTGAGAAAGTAAACGATACTGGACGCTGTGTAAATGCAAATGCATTTCCATAGTTACCTAAAAAGTATTGACCTGCGTTGTTAGGATCTGGAGCATGGAAAACGCCTACAAAGTATTGGCCTGCACTAGCATTGCGGGTAACAGTACCTTGTTGGGTATTGATGTTTATTGATTGGTAAACCCTAAAGTTGTTTCCATTCCATCCGCTACCCATAACGGTATCATTGCCTACTACGTTCCAAGTTTCAAAGCTGTTGTTAGGAATTTGAGCCAAAGCGGCAATGCTACAAACAAATAGCATCACTGCTGAAAGTAAAATTTTTTTCATGACTTATGGTATGTGTAATTTAATTGTTAATTGCAAAGTAAAGACTAATGTTGGATAATACACGTTGCCTGCTACACAAAAATATTTTCTAATTCTTCTACACTAAGGGTAGAAAGAAACGTATTGTCCGTGTTTATAAGCGTTTGTGCCAACTCTAGCTTACGCTTTTGCAGGGTAAGTATTTTCTCCTCAACCGTGCCGCGGGTGATAAATTTATAGTTAAACACGTTTTTGGTTTGCCCGATGCGGTAACTGCGGTCTGTGGCTTGCCTTTCAACAGCAGGGTTCCACCATGGGTCAACTATAAATACATAGTCAGCTTCGGTAAGGTTTAAACCTACCCCACCGGCTCGTAATGAAATTAGGAATACACCTGCACTTTTCTCTTTTTGGAACTTATTTACCTCAGCTTGTCGTTGCTTGGCACTGTAAGTACCATCAATATAGCAATACGGCACACTCTTATCATCGAGGTATTTTTTAAAAATGTGTAGCTGCTTTACAAACTGAGAGAAGATAAGCACCTTGTGGTTTTCGGCCAGTGCAATCTCCAGCTTACGGATAATCTCGTCAAACTTACCGCTGTGCCCCAAGTATTCATCATTCACCAATAAGGGATGGTTGGCAATTTGGCGCAGCATCATTAAGCCTTTTAGTATTTGCAGTTTCGATTTATTAAGCCCGAACTCAGTTACCGATTTCAATATCTGATTACGGTATTTGGCTTTGGTAGCTTCATAAATTTGCTCCTGCTCCTCGGTCATCTCGCAATAATACACCTGTTCGTACTTTTCGGGCAGGTCTTTTGCCACCTGCTCTTTGGTACGGCGCAGTATAAACGGGTCGATGATTTTTTGCAGGCGGTTACGTTGTAATTCGTTCCCGTTTTTCTCAATCGGGATAACAAATTTTTCACTAAAGAAGGTGAAGTTACCCAGCAAACCCGGGTTTAGGAAGTTCATTTGCGACCACAAGTCGGTAATGGAGTTTTCAACCGGAGTACCTGTAAGCACCAGCTTGTTGCGTGCTTGCAAACTGTTTACCGCCCTTGCTGTTTGCGAAGCCGGGTTTTTTATGAACTGACTCTCATCCAATATCACATAGTGAAAGTTAAAGTCCTTTAATATGTCAATATCCAACCTTACAACACCGTAGGTGGTGATTATCAAATCGTAATGCCTAAAGTAGGCAATCTCACGGTTGCGATAGGTGCCCGTATAAATAAACACCTTTAGTCCCGGTGCAAAATTCTCAGCCTCGCTTTGCCAGTTATATATCAGCGAAGTTGGTAATATAATAAGGTTGGTATGCCTGTTTTTTTGGTACGAAACAACTTTGGGCGGTAGCGAAGGCATTTCTATAGTGCCTGCATTGCCAAAAAGGTCAAGCTGGTTAAGGGCAGCAGCCTTTTTAGCCCCATCGTCAAACAACAATGCTTGCCCTTGTGCAGCTTCGGTTTGTATGGCCTCTTCCAACACAGGGTTTTGATCGGCAAGGTCGGCCTCGCGTTGAAGCATGGCAAGGGTTTGTACAGTCTTTCCCAAACCCATATCATCGGCAAGGCAGCCCCCAAAACGGTTTTTCTGTAAAAAGTAAAACCAGTTATATCCCTCACGTTGGTATGGCCTCAGTTCACCCTTAAACCCTTCTGAAAGCGGTTCGCCTTCGTGCAGGTGTTTAAAATCAAGCTTCGAAAGTTTGTCTTTCAACTCTTTACTATCGGCCGGCGATTGTAATTCATCTATCAGTTTCCAGTGGTGCTTGCGTATGCGTATCCCGTCGCCGCTTTCGCTAAACT
Organism: Bacteroidota bacterium; assembly: GCA_008933805.1. Classification (NCBI taxonomy): domain Bacteria; kingdom Pseudomonadati; phylum Bacteroidota; species Bacteroidota bacterium. The sequence goes on along the minus strand of WBUH01000003.1, from coordinate 15,435 downwards.
CAAGCAGGCTGCTGTACTTTTCAAACCATTCCTCGGGGATAATCGCAATTTCCCCGTTGGGCAGTATGTATTCGCGTTTGCCTTGCAAAATGTAGCTGCGCAGTTGTATAAACTGTACTTCGTAAGTGCCAAACTTCACCACAGCCATTACATCAAACCAATCTTTATACTCGTTTACTTGTATTGATAAGGTGCTTTGGCCAATAAAGTATTTGCTGTTGTGCGTGTCTTGCTCAATTATAAACTTATTGTCCTTAAGCAGTTTGCTGTACTCGTTCAGCCATTGTATGGCTGCATACGGACTTTTACTGCCATCAGGACGACGCACGGTAAAGGAACAACCCTCAATCAGCTTTAAGCCTTTTGAGGCAATCAGCAGCTTTTGGTGTTCTTCCCACTCCTTAGGCCGTTTCAGGCGTTTAAAGATGTAATTATCGCCTTCTTTTTCAAGTATTACTGAGATACGTTTGGTAGCATGGTAGGGGAACTCTTGCTTGTTGTAGCGGAAATAAAGGTTCAGCCTTACTTCATCACCCCAGCCGTCGTCAATCTTTAAAACGGGTATCCCTACTAACGATTCGGTTTTTATGTCAAACCCAACAGCGTGCACGTCGAATTTCTCTACCAACGGGACTACAAACTTTTCAAAGTACTTGGCCTCGGTAGCTTTGGGTATCATAATAAACCGCTTGCTAAGGAAGGGCAGCAGTTTATTACCGTCAACGTTCTTTTCAAAATTATACAGCATACCGTTTACAAGCATCCACGCAGGGCGGGTGGTAACCATTATGCCGTCGCGCTGAGAAAACTCAACCCGTTCGTTATTATATTTTATAGTAGGGAAGTAGCGCACTTTGTCATCGTCGCGCCTGAAATGAAACAACACCGATGCTTTTTGGGTAGCCACTTTCACCACTTTTGAGGTGGGATTACCTTCTTTGCCCAATATAAACAGCTTTTTTCCGCGCAGCATTTCAATGGCCTCGGCTATACGTTTTTCAATGTAGGGGCGTATGAAACTTTTGTTTAGCTCTTCGGTAAAGTGTTTTTTAAAAAACTCGGCAGGGCGTATGGTAGCTTGGGTATGGAATTTTTTTACAATTACCTCTTGGTCCAGCTCGCCCAATAAATTCACCAGCTTACGGTCGGTATCGTCTACCCCTTTCTCGTAATAATCAATAGTGGTATTAAACACCTTTTGATGGGTGAGTGTGTAATTGCCCAATGTGTTAATCTGCACCACGTGCGGCTCGATGAGCAGCCCGAGATGGGGATGATCAACAAGGGTATATACCAATTCAAAAGGTTGTGTATTTACTACTTTCAACTCCGTACTGCTTTTTTACATGCAGATTAACCGTGCAAGATAGGCCAAACAGACCTTTGGCTACAAGTATGTGGAAAACAGTTTTTAGTAACGGTTGGCAATATTGAGGCCAACTATGTAACTGTCAAGGTATTTGATAATGAACAAATGATAGGTGAAAAGCGGGGTACGGTTCAATGGCTCTTCTGAGTAGATAGGGCATGAATATCCGCTTTGCTCTACAATATTAGCATAATCATTCGGGTCAAAAAATTCATTGTAGGGTAAAAATTTCCACTGCAACCGTTGCCTGTTTTTTTGGCTAAAGCGTTTATCGGCAAAAGCATTGTTTTTTACCTTGCCATCCCACGTCTTAAATATTTTTTTAGCCTCTGCCAAACTGGGACCTACATAAAACTCAGCAAAGTAACCGAAGGGCATCGCCAAATTTTCAGGAATGGCCTTTATGTAGGCGTTACCTGCCCCTGTTATCATCACATTAGTTTTGTAGATGGTTTGGTTGTAAAGGTCTTTAGTGGCTTTGCCGCGTATGGGTTTTATATCGTCAAGCAGTCCTTTTTCTATTTGCTGAAACTCATTCTTCAATACGGGGTCGGCTTTTTTTGCATCGACTTTATAGGGAACAAAGCGACGGCGCACGTCTCCGTATATTTCCATATTTAGCTGCCCTGCCGAGCGGAACGAATCAGCATCAATGGTAGGGTAGGTGCCCCACATACGGATAAAAATTTCCTCCACCGTATCGCCTTCTTCATAATGGTAAGTGTATAGCAATGAGTCGCCGCGAGGGTTGCGTTTTAAGCCCGAAAGACACCCCAACAAATTATAATCCATTTCTTGCAAGGCCATCAACACCGAAGCCGAATCGGGAATATTGGGTATCATACACTCGTAATACAAGCCTTCAATGCCGCGCGAGATTATCTTTTCGTACTCAAAAAAGGCAAGGCCGAATGTGGCGTCGTAGCGGTCTTCGTTCGCAGTATTTAGTAAGTAAATACGGTCGCGCCCCGTTTGCTGCACAAATTGCTGGTTGGCATCGTTAACCACATCGGTAATACCGATGCAGAAAAAACTATTGGGCTGGGCATTGGCCAAAGGTAGCAGCACAATAAAGAATAATACAGTATAAAGGGTACGTAAACAGGCTTGCATTTCTTGTAATTATACAACAAAGATGCCTGAAATGGCGTAAAAGTGGCTTTAGTGTGAAATAATGGCGTTGGGCGAAGTTCGGTTAAAAACTACCAACACCAACCTAAACCCCAACCACGAGTGATTTTCGGATTTTTGCACGGGAATAAATGCGGCTGATTGTGTGTAATAAGCCCCGTGGGCAAAACTACCTCCTTTTGTAAGATAATAATTACTGTCGGTTACTATCTCCAACATTTTATTGTAATGCGGATGGCTTTTTAGTTTATAAAATGAAGAGTCAATTCCCCAATAAGACAAGTTATCGGTAACAATGTCAAATGAAGTATTTTCAAATTTCAATTTGCTTGTCAGCATAAAAGCATTGGTAATGGTCCATTCAGCCACATTTCCTCTAATATCATAAAACCCTTTATCATTGGGTTGATAATACCCAACGGGAGCAGTGTATGAAAATCCGTCAGCATTATTGAGTGTGTGCAATATGTTGTTTTCATCCACAACTCCTTTGGTATTGCAGTTTTGTAAATTATCATAGGGTGAGAGTACTGGGTGGGCATCCTTGAAGTTAGGAGGTATTTCCAAACTTATTGCATATTCTAATTCATAAGCGGTGGGTAATCTAAATACTACTTCCATATTCTCAAACCCTTTCATAGTTTTCAATCGGGCGTTCATAGTATTGGTTTTCCACACGCAGAACTTTTTAGCCTGTTCTAAACTTACCCCACATACAGGATATTTATGAATGCGATATTTGGGGTGGCAGAAATAGTAGGTCAAGGCAGGTTCGTTATACAAATAGGGAAAGTCTTTTAGAAAACAAAGAGTATCAGGTTTGTTTATACTATCTCTGAAGTAGTCATAAAACTCCATAAACTCGGCCACAGTAACTTCGTGTTTACCTATAAACAATGCAGGAACTGTAATCCTTCTTTGGGAAAGCATTGCTGAAAACGTATCTGCACCCTGTACTTTTCCTGCTAAAAATGTGCCTTCATCAACTAAAACAAATCCTGCATCAAGTTCCTTTTTTATTGATTTCGGGAGGTTACGATATACTTCTGATAAAGAACGAGGCTTATCGCTTTGTTGCCAACTTTTACAAGCTGAAAGACAGAGAGATGTAAGTATCAGCAATAAAAAGGTTCGCATAGGACGGCAAAATGATTTGTTTTTTTGAAACGCAGTTTCAAAACAATTTATTATGAACTTGTTAGGAGTTCTAATACGCATACGACTCGTACCAACCGAAGCCGTAGGAAAGGAAGTTGTAGTTGCAATCGCACTCAATATTGTTATTACTTTCGGTAAGCTCAATGTGGGCATACCCATATTGTGATGTGTAGGGAAGTAATTTGTAATTGCCCACAACGCTTTTGCCGTTTACCGTAAGTTTATCAATATCACTCATTTTAAACAATACCGTAACATAATAACGGTTAATGTGTTCGGTGTTCATGGTGGGCAGTATCGTCTCGCCGCTATACCCCAACAAAGGTTTCAACACCACGTACGATGGGTCGCCGCGTTGGTTATCGCACCGCGAACCTATTGTGTATTGGCACACCATTACATTGCGGCTGCTGGTTATGTACACAGGCTCTTTCAGTTCCAGTTCAATAAACTTTCCTGCCTTCGTTATTTCCTTACGATCACCGTCCACATCCACCCATGTATTATTCTCTTTGGCCATAATGCGCACCACGTATTTTTCGCGGGTATCAAAAGGCACAGCTGCAAATTGGTGTCCCCAGTTTTGCACGGGTAATAATTGCTCAAACAAATGGTCGCAACTTTGGCAATAACGAGGCACATAGGCACAGGTATTCCCGCCGAACACTGCCAGCTTTTTGCCGTTTACCTCTTTTATGTAACTGCCGGTTAAATCCTTTTCAGACTGAACAATGTGGTACTCGCCTTTATTAAGTTTAATCGTATAGGTTTGATTAGTAGGTTGTTTATCAGAGTTTTTGTCGGTATTGCGCAACTCCACCACCGTACTGTCTTCGGTAGCCATCACCAAGTATTGCGAAGGGTAACCGCGTTTTACGGCAGCATAATGCATAATATAATACTCGCTACCCAATGATTTTATAGGGATAACCACCGTAGCATCGCTAGAGGCACCGCTACTGTTTTTAGCTACAATCATCACATCGGCATCAGCCTCAATGTATAGTCCTTTATTGGTGCTTTTTCCTTCTTTCGATTTAAAGGTATATTCTTCGGGAATAATAATATCAGTAACACCGCCCGCATTTACTTGGAAAGTTTGCACCCAATCCTTCTCACCGCGAGAGTCTGCCGAAACTCCGGCCAGCTTTACGGTAATGGTAGCATTTACTGATGAGGTAACGTGCAGCGAAAGTTCAAATTTATCCTTACCCATCTCGCTTTGCAAATACCCCAACCAAAAGCTGCGACCTTTATAAGCATCGGGCGTATTGGCTGTAGTTTGCTGTGAAAACGACAAACACAGTAAGGCTATGCACCAATAAATGCAGGAATGTAAAAATTTAGCTTTGCGCGGTAAAACCACAATAAATATGGGTTAAAAAACACGCAAAATTACCTTGTGCTTTGCAGCGTAAGGGTTGCACATTAATAACACCTGTGGAAAACAGTGGGTAAAATCACCCTGTTTAAAAGTATCGTTTATTTTGCAATAAGCGTTTGTAAATCAACGGCTGTTAGCCCTTGTAAATCCTGTAATTGTTCGGTTGTCAGCGGGTGGTTAGGTATTACTTGGTAGGCTGCCAGCCCTACCTTTGCAGCAGCATTAATATCACGGTCAGTATCACCGATAAGGAAGGATTTCTCCATCTCCACCCCATATTTTGCTATGGCTTTTTCAAGCATCAAACTATCGGGTTTCCTGCACAAACATTGGCTTTTCAGCGGATGGTGTGAACAGTAAAATATCTCGGTAAACGTAACGTTGTAAGGCAAAAGGGTATCCGTCAGCTTTTTATGTATAGCAAAAAGGTCGGTATGCGTGTATAACTCCTTTGCAATGCCTCCTTGGTTGGTAATTACAAAAAAATTGTACCCGGCATTTTTAAAAACCTGCATAAAAGAAGCCACCCAATCATTCACTTCAAACTCATCGGCGTTTACAACATAGCGGCCCAGTTCACGGTTCAGTACCCCGTCGCGGTCAAAAAATACAGCTTTCATACTCCGGCAAAAATAGCACAGTAAAAGCAAAAGCGATTACTTGTTGCTTATAAACACCAAATACGAAATCCTTTTGCTGCAAGGGTTTTCATCTAAACTTAGTAAGCCTGTTTTACATTTAAGCTAAAAAAAGTTTAATTTGCGGCTCATAAAAATACAGCTACCAATAAGGTTTTATACACATATAAGCATTTATGGAAGATTTAAAGACAATATTAGACGGTACAAAGGCCGCGATGGACAAGTGCATTAGCCACACCGAGTCTGACTTTGCCAAAATACGTGCAGGAAAAGCCATGCCCAATATGCTGGATGGTGTGGTGGTAGATTACTACGGTGCCCCAACACAGTTGGCGCAAGCTGCAAACATTACTACCCCCGATGCCCGCACTATTATTGTGCAGCCTTGGGATAAAAGCCTGATAAGTGCTATCGAAAAAGCAATTACAGATGCCAATTTGGGCTTCAACCCCCAAAATGACGGTTCTGTGGTGCGCATAGCTGTTCCGCCGCTTACAGAAGAAAGGCGTAAAGCATTGGTGAAAAACGTGAAAAACGATGCCGAGCAAGCTAAAGTAACCATTCGTAACATCCGTAAAGACAGCAACGAGCGTCTTAAAAAATCACAAAAAGACGGTATGCCCGAAGATGTGGTGAAAGACGGTGAAACTAAGGTGCAAACAATAACAGACCAATACATTAAGAAGATTGATGAGTTGATGGCTGCTAAGGAAAAAGAAATAATGACCGTGTAAGCACATTGCAAAAGCTCATTACTAAAATATTTACGCGCAAAACGCTGAAATATGTAATTATTACAATTTCGGCGTTTTTGCTTTTAGCCACCATCGGCTACTTCTCGTTACGTAATTATATACTGCAAACCGCCCTGCAAAAAGTAAAGGGCAGTGTTGAAGCCCGTACCCATCTTGTTTTTAATGTGGCGTATGCCCGTTTTACAGGTATCAGTACAGTTGAGCTGAGTGGTATAAGCCTTGTGCCGCAAGGTAAAGACACGTTGTTTACCACCGATACCGTTAGGGTTTCAGTAAAATTGTTACCTGCTTTGCTGGGTAAGGTCCGCTTGGGCTACTTACAGGTGGCTAATACACAACTGTACCTTCGTAAGGATAGTTTGCAAACCAATTTTAGAGGCTTAATGAAGCCCGCTAAAAAGCAGGAAAAGAAAGAAAGTGCCAATGAAGACTTTTCGCAAACGGCATTTAACTACGTAAAAACTTTACTGCGCTATTTGCCCGATGAAGTACAGGTAACCAATGCATTGTTGCACATTAAGTACAACGATAGTTTACAGCACATTACGCTTTCATCGCTGCGTTGGGTAAACGATGATTTCAAAGCAATCATCACCCCACAACAGGGTTTTGGTGCCGAGTGGGTAGCAGAAGGCTTTTTTGATAAACACGATATTAAAGGAGAAGTTACGCTGCACGGCCCTGAAGGGATAGATGTGTATTTGGCCGGCTTGGTAAAATCAGGCCTTGGATTTAAAAAACTGCACCTGCAAATAGATAAGCTGGATTATAAGAACAAAGCTCTTGTGTTTGAAGGCAAAGGGAATATTGACAGTTTACAGCTATACAATGCCCGATTGGCTACTGATACGGTAGTATTTGGCAAAGCAGGGGGTAACCTTGCCATGCGCATCAATCGCTCTTATGTGATTGTAGATTCAACATCGGTATTTAGTATCAACGACATTCAACTTTCAACCTTTGTGCAATTCCCCATCGGGAAAGAAAAACAATACGCTTTATCGCTTAAAATGCAGTCAACCCCGTCGCAAAAGTTCTTTAACTCACTGCCCGCGGGGATGTTCAATAGCTTTGCCGGCATACAAACCAAAGGCAATCTTTCGTACCGTTTGGATTGCAGTATGGACGGCAGTATGCCCGATAGTTTGAAGTTTGAATCGGAACTGAAAAAAGAGGGCTTTGAAATTGTGAAGTACGGTGCAGAAAACTTTGCCCGCATCAACGGCTCTTTTATGCACACTGTGTACGAAGGCGGCAGCCCGTTGCGCAGCTTTATAGTAGGCCCTGAAAATCCCAACTTTACTCCGCTTGACCAACTTGGCCCGCATTTTAAGAATGCCATATTAACCAACGAAGACCCTTCGTTTTTCCACCACCGCGGGTTCATTCCGCAGTCTTTCCGCGATGCGATTGTGGCCGTTTACAAAGCAGGGTTCAAATTTGTACGTGGCGGCAGCACTATTAGTATGCAGTTGGTAAAAAACGTGTATTTGGAACGTAAAAAAACCATTGCCCGCAAAGCCGAAGAAGCACTGATAGTATGGCTGATAGAAAACAATCACATCAGCAGCAAAGAGCGGATGTTTGAGGTGTACACCAACATTATTGAGTTAGCTCCCGGGGTTTATGGAATAGGGGAGGGCAGTGCCTTTTATTTTGGTAAACGCCCTGCCGACTTGACAATGGCAGAAGCTATCTATCTTTCAAACATTGTACCCCGCCCTAAGGCCTTTAAATACGGATTTGAAAAAGACGGCACACTGAAAAACTGGCTGATTGAGAAAACCAACCTTGTGGTGCGCCGCATGGTGCAACGCGAGTGGATACCGGCTACCGATACATTGGGCTTTAATCCGCAAGTACAGTTAAAAGGCCCTGCCAAAAACTTTATTATCCCTTCGGATACAGTATTAATAAATCCTACGGATACCATTATAGAGCCTGTAGATTTATTCTAAGAGCTTTATCATTTATAGAAATCGGGTTCAAACCCTATTTTGTTGAGATTACGATGCGCAAACGGACTTAAGTCCGTTTGCGCATCGTAATTTATAAGCGGTGGTTTTAACCCGTTTGTGATTACAACTACCTCTTTTTGTGATTACTTTCTTGCATATCACAATGCAAAACCCCGACCTTTGCATAGTTTTCAGTAAACTATGAAACATCTGCTGTTATTACTTTCTTTGAGCTTTGTACTTGCTCTACATGCACAGCAGGCAGATACCGTTTCAATTCTTAAAACTGATTCAGTACCACCTCCCAAAAGATTAAAATACGACACGAATTACATTGCCAAATTTGGAAATGTGATTGCGATTGAACCTTGGATTTCAGCCCCCGACTTTACATTCCGTTTAGAAAATAAAGACGATAGTTTAGTTTTTAAGCGAAACGATTATAAGCCCTATTTAAGGGCTGTTTTCGGGCTTGATATTAATTATAAGGCGCTTAATGTTTCTGTTGGTTTTAGAGAAAACTCATTAACTACAGAAGAGGAAACGTATGGCAAAACCCAATACCGTATTCTTAAGTTGCGGTTAAATACCACACCTTTTATATACGAGTTTTATCATAGCGATTTTAAGGGGTTTGCAGATTATAATACAGCAGGTTACGATACGACCCGACCCGCCAACGACTTTTATGTAAAACGTGCTGATATACATTTACAGTACACCAAAGCAAAAGCCATCTACATTTTTTCGCGCCGGCGTTTTTCTTATGGCGCAGCATACAGTTTCACTGAACGTCAGCTTAAAACCAAAGGCACTGCGCTTGTTGTTGCTCACTTATACCGGATGAAAGCCGATGCCGATTCTGCTTTTTTCAATCCCGGTCAGCGTGAGTATTTTGGTAAATACAGTACCATGAAATACCTGGATGTAATTTCCATAGGCATCGGTCCGGGCTATGCAGCCTCGTTCGTTTACAAAAAATGGTTTTTCTCAATGGGGTTATATTTAATAGGCGATGTACAATACCACCATGCTAAAAGCAATACCAACCAAATGATTACCGAAGGTTGGAGGGGTGCTTTGCTGGGTGATGTAATGCTCTCATTAGGCTATAACGGCAATCGTTTCTATTCAGGCATTGTAGTTCGTGGCGACCGAAACTTAGTTTCTTTGTCCAACATCAATGCAAGCACGTCCTTTTACTCATCGGTATTTAGCATCGGATTTAGGTTTAATCCCCCTAAAATCATTGATAACCTATACGACGCATCGCCGCTTCGGAATTTATGATGTAGGGGTTCATACCTGTTGCCCAAAATAACTTTTCCTCTCTTCCTTTTTTGTCGGGTATAAAACCCGACTTTATTGATACTGTGCTGAATTTTCATCCCGCTATTAATAGCAACAGGTTTTATACCTGTTGTAAAATGATTTCACCCCATCAACAACAGGTTTTATACCTGTGACGCTATCTCTAATAGGATTTGATGCTGTTTGTTAAGCGCCCAAAATGCTGCATTTCATCATCAAAGCCCTTACTTTTATGATGCTTCTCTTGATACCTGATGTAATTTCTTACTTTTTGAAGTTGCAAAGGGCTGACAGAGAATGCTGAGAACCCATCTTGCCACTCAAAATAATCAAGGGTTAATTGGTTTTTATTCACCCAAGAATTTGTTATTCCCTTTAAATGTTTAACAATATCACTAACCGAATGCTTAGGTTGTATGGATATTAATAAATGCACATGGTCTTCCACGCCATTGATAAAATCAATTCTAAAATCTTTCTCATTAGCTATTTCGCGCATCTTATCATACAAAGGCTTTTTAAGCTGCCTGTGTATCAAAGGTTGTCGTCTTTTTGTAGTCCATACAAGGTGTATCCAAATCGAAAAGAAGTTTTGGCTCATTAAGAATTGATATTGCAACCCATAATTAAGTAAATGGGTGTAAGATATTTTATGAAACAGGTTTCATACCTGTTGTTCAAAATAGTTTTTCCTTTCGTCTTTTTTGTCGGGTGTAAAACCCGACTCTATTGATAACGTGCCGAGTTTTCATCCCGCTATTAATAGCAACAGGTTTTATACCTGTTGCCCAAAATAACTTTTCCTCTCTTCCTTTTTTGTCGGGTATAAAACCCGACTTTATTGATACTGTGCCGAGTTTTCATCCTGCTATCAATAGCAACAGGTTTCATACCTGTTGTAAAATGATTTCACCCCATCATAAGAGGTTTTATACCTGTGGCACTATCCCAACTAATTTATCGATTGCTTACATTCGTAAACCTTATGCAACCGCAACAAGCTCCATACAACCAAACGTTTTTAACTGAACTTGAAAAGCTTAATCCTGCTCAACGTCAAGCTGTGGAAACCACCGAAGGTCCGGTACTGGTAATAGCGGGTCCGGGTACAGGCAAAACACAAGTGTTGGCCGCACGTATAGGATACATATTACTGAATACAGATTCCCGACCTGAGAATATACTTTGCCTTACCTATACCGATGCCGGAGCATTGGCTATGCGTAACCGACTTACCAGCTTTATTGGCCCCGATGCTTACAGGGTGAAAATTGAAACCTTTCACAGCTTTTGTAATGAGGTAATACAAGAAAACCCAGACTACTTTGGCTACAGAGGACTACAGCCCGTTTCTGACCTTGAAAAGATTGAAGTGCTGCAAGAATTGGTGGATAGTTTTGATGCCAAGCATCCGCTGAAACGATGGACAGGCGAGGTGTATTATGAAACTACCCGCCTTGACAGGTTGTTTCAGTTGATGAAACAAGAAGACTGGACGGCTGAATTTATCGAGCAGAAAATAAAAAAGTACTTAGACGATTTGCCCTACCGCGATGAGTTTATTTACAAACGACCCAATAGCAAAAAAGGCATACAGGTTGGCGACCTGAAAACCGATAAAATAGAGCAGGAACAAAAACGGATGGAGCAACTGGCCGCCGCCGCCCGTGAGTTTGACAACTACCAGCAGTTGCTGCGCAAACGCCAGCGGTACGATTTTGCCGATATGATTTTGTGGGTATTGCAGGCATTTAAGCAACACCCCGATATGTTGTACACCTATCAGGAACGGTTTTTATACTTTTTGGTAGATGAGTTTCAGGATACCAGCGGGTCGCAAAACGAATTATTATCGTTACTGACAGATTTTTGGGATACGCCCAACGTGTTTGCCGTAGGTGATGACGACCAGGCTATTTACCGTTTTCAGGGTGCGAACGTAAAAAACATTGAAGACTTTGCCCTAAAGCACGCTGAAATGCTACAGGTAATTGTCCTTACTCAAAATTACCGTTCAGTACCCAATGTGTTAAAAGCTGCTCACAACCTAATTGGCAACAACCGCGAGCGGTTGATAAACCATGAAGGTTTTAGTTACTTGAAAAAAGAACTGGAAGCATCACACCCGTCACTTAAAACCCTTGAAAATAAACCCGTAATAACTGCCTACGCAAATACCTACCACGAGATTGTGGACATAGCGCACCAGCTTGAAAAACTGAAAGATGAAGGTGCTGATTTGCGCGAAACAGCCATTATATACCGCAATCACCGTCAATGTGATGAACTGGTGAAATACCTTGAGGTGAAAAAGGTACCGTATTACATTAAAAAGAAAATAAACCTGCTGAATGAGCCGCTTATTTATAAGCTGATAACCATACTGCGATACATAGCCCACGAGCAACAAACCCCGCACAGCGGTGAGTATTTGTTGTTTGAGATTATGCACTTTGATTTTTTCGGTATTCCCCCCATCGAAGCGGCAAAGCTTAGCCTTGCCGTATCAAAACAAAATTATAAAGAACGCAATACTTCATTCAGAGAAGAACTATTAAACCCCGCAGCAGGTAAAAAAGCCCCAACGTTGTTTGATCAGCATTTCGGCAATACAGGGATGAAACGATTGGGCGAAGACATTGATTATTGGCTCAAACAGGCCGATAACTTAACCCTTCCCCAATTATTAGAAAAAATTATTAATAACTCAGGGGTATTGGCAACGGTAGTAAAAAGCACCGACAAGTTTGCCCAGCTTGAGATGCTAAAAGCTTTCTTTGATTTTGTGCAGGAAGAGTTTAACCGCAAACCAACACTACATGTTGATGAGCTGATACATACCTTGGATTTAATGTATGACAACAATATTGAGCTTGCCTTTACGCGTACCTCGGGACGCACCGATGGAGTAAACCTCATCACCGCGCACTCTTCAAAAGGGTTAGAGTACGAGCAAGTTTTCTTATTGGGTTGCAACAGCAATATTTGGGATAAGGGCGGACGCAGCGGCACTTATACCTTACCCGATACCATTATTTCAGACACGGTAAGTAAAGACAGCGATACTGAAACCGAAGAAGCCCGCCGTTTATTTTTTGTAGCACTAACCCGGGCAAAAAAGCAGCTACACATCAGTTATTCATTAAAAAATCCGGCAGGAAAAGAGCTGGAACGGTCTCGTTTTGTGGCCGAAGTAGAGCATTTGACTGAGATAGAAAAACAAAGTATTACCCTACAGGATGAAGAATTATCAGGGTTTATAGAAACCATACTTCAACCGGCTGAAACTACTGAGATAAGCCTGATAGACAAGCAGTACCTTGATGAATTACTCAAAAATTATTCATTAAGTGTTACACACCTTAGCAACTATTTAAGGTGTCCTGTTGCCTTTTACTTTAACAACATATTGCGCGTGCCGGCTCCGCAAAATGAATACATGGCTTTTGGCTCGGCAGTGCACAATGCCCTTGAAGAATTTTACAGAACCATGCTTACGGATAGTGCTAAGCGATGGCCGTCAAAAGAGCAGCTGCTCAACTACTTCCGCAAGTATATGGGCATATTGCAAAACAACTTTATCCCTGAGCAATACAAACGCAGGATGCAATACGGGATAGAAATTTTGCCGGCATACTACGATAAGTATATTAATGAGTGGAATAAAATCGTTACTGTAGAAAGGGTATTCCGTAACATTTTGGTTGAAGGGGTGCCGCTTAACGGTAAAATGGATAAAATTGAATTTGATGGAAAAAGAGCCACAGTAGTAGATTACAAAACAGGCAACCCTGCTAATGCAAAAGCCAAATTAAAGCGCCCCATCCCCCAAGCCGATTCATCAGCAAGCCCCGAAGATTTATATGGCGGGGATTATTGGCGGCAAGCAATCTTTTATAAACTGTTGATGGATTACGACAGTAATAAAGATTGGGAAATGCTGTTTGCAGAGTTTGATTTTGTAGAGCCTGATAAAAAAACAGGCGAATACGTAAAAGAACGTATCGAAATACAAAACGACGATATTATTGCTATTAAACAACAAATAAAATACTCCTATGAGGGTATTAAAAATCATAGGTTTGATAAGGGTTGCGGCCTTGATGATTGCGAGTGGTGCAATTTTATCAAGTTCAATCAAATAGGTTTGGTATAATAAAACGGAGGGTTTATATATTACTTATATCGGGGTATGCGGTCAAAGCCCCGTAAATAGTATATCTTGCAGGTAACAATAATGGTTAATGAACAATTAGTCTATGGGCAACGTTTTAATAATACAGTTGCATCTAACTATTCAGAGACCTAAAGCGAATTAGTATGAAAAAGTTTATACCTATATTATTCTTGTTATTTGGACTGCTTGCTTTTCGACAAGCAAGTGCTACTCACGTAATGGGTAGCGATATTACCTATGAGTGCTTGGGTAATGGCCAATATAAATTACGTTTGACGGTATACCGCGATTGTAACGGTGTGCAGTTGAGTAACACGCCCATGACTATTAAATGTGCGTCGGGTTCAGGCTCCATAACTCCTAACATGACTAAAATTAGTGTGAAGGACGTTACAGGTATCGGTTCAAACTGCCCTACCCAAAGCCGTTGCAGCGGTAGCTACGCATACGGTATTGAAGAGCATATCTGGGAAGGTACAGTTGACCTTAGCTCACTAAACTGCTGCGAGGTTATTGTTAGCTGGGAGCAATGCTGCCGTAACAGTAATATTAGTACAGGTGCTGCTGACCAGAACTTTTACACTAACGCAAAAATCAACAAATGTGTTACTCCTTGTAACAGTTCACCCAAGTTTACCTCTCCTCCTGCAGCTCTTATCTGCGTAGGTCAGGATTTTATTTTTAACAACGGTGCTTCTGATACTCTTGATGTGGGTGACTCATTGTCATATAAGTTAGTAACTCCTCTAAGTGCTGAAGGTACAACCATTGCCTACAGCGGTTCATGGAGTGCTCAAAAACCTATTTCTTTCTTAGGTTTTCCTAATGCTGGTTTGGGTTTCCCAGCCGGTTTCCGTTTGGATAGCGTTACCGGTGACTTGAGCTTCCGTCCTACCAAACAAAACGAAGTTACCGTAATGGTAATTGAAGTAACCGAGTGGCGTACCATCAACGGAACACCTACGGTTGTAGGGGTAACCCGACGGGATATGCAGATTATCGTAACTCCCTGTCCGGATAATAAAGTTCCTAAAATCAGCGGTCAAAGCCAAACAGCCTGTTCAGGTCAGCAAGTGTGCGTAACGGTAACTACCGATGATGCCGATACTGATGATACGGTTCGTATCTCTTGGAACCGCGGTATTCCCCGTGCTACCTTCAGCAACAACAACGGTGCTACCAAACGTGCGGGCGGTTCTGTATGCTGGACTCCTGCCGAGAGCGACGTAAGTAATATTCCTTATACCTTTACCATCACCGCTAAAGACGACGCTTGCCCCCGTCCCGGTCAGGCTATCCGTTCGTTCAGTATCACGGTGCGTGAAAGCCCTAAAGCAACCATCCAAGCCACAAAATTAACCTGCGGTAAAGTTGCGATAGATTACACCCCTGCTAAAAACAACTACCCCGGTTTGACTCATACATGGTCGGTAAAAGACAGTACCGATGCTACCATTGCTTCGAGCACTAAAAAGAAAGACACCATCCGTATGCAACCGGGCAGAAACCGTTTGTTTTTGACCCTTCGCACCAGTACTCCTTGTGTAAACG